>CAZPKJ010000015.1:0-28752 GCA_964587075.1 uncultured Flavobacteriaceae bacterium
TTAATGTTTATTTTTGTTCGCCATCACCAATCAGCAGGAGAATGTAGTTTTGGTTGTTTTCTGCAAATATGTCGAAAGCCCTTATAAGCCGGTCGATTCTTTTACCGGCATTGAATCTTGATGCGGTACCAACTACAAATTTGTTTTTTAGTTGTCCGGTAATATCATGGTCAGCTGTATCACCGATATCTTCGACCGGATCTAAATTGATGCCGTTATAAATTACCGCAGACCTGGAGTGGGTTATCTTAAATTTAGCCAGCGATTGTTCCTTTGTCCAGTTCGAATTAAATGAAATAAAATCCACATACCGGTTAAAAAACCAAGATCGTAAAAAGTTGTTTATTTTGTCACCCAGGCGAATTTTCTTACCATAATTTAAGTTACCGTGAATGGTATAAAATATCTTCCGTCCCGACAATATTGACGCGATCATAACCACCGCATTAAATGTATGAAAGTGAATGATATCAAAACTTTTTATGAGATTGCAGATTTTTATAATCTTAATCGGATTGAAGTCAGTACCTGAATGAAGTTCACCAATATGATGAGGAATTTTTAAGTTGGCGAGCAGATCAAGAAACTCTCCTTTACGACAGCCGATGAGGATGTGAGATTCGGCGATTTGTAATCTATTTTGTTCCATAGCCAGATCGATTGCCGTTTTTTCGATGCCGCCAAAATTCCCTGACCAGATAAAATGTAAAACCTTCATGAAATTATAAAATCAGGATCGTTTAAATATGTTAAGGCCATGGCCCGTACAAATAAAGTTTGGAACAGATAGTGTATTTTGTTTGAATGATTCCGAAAGGAAGTCAAACCGCTGTTGAATAACTTCCGGTATATTTTCACAGGTTACGGGAAGCCTGACTTCATAACGGTTTAACCGGTTTTGAATCTTATTAAAAAATTTGCCAGCTTTCAGGAAAGAGGCAGGAATTGATATTCCAATCCTGGCAAACTGTATGGAACTGCTCGGCTTAATTTGAATATTGCGTGAAATATAATGGTTGGCATAACGCGGAAGATAAAAGTGATGTTTTTGTGAAACCTCACTTATGGCGGATGATAATTCACGGGCGTAGTCAAGTACCAGTTTTGTCAGCTCCTGTTCATCGGGCCGCTGTGAAAACCACAGGTGCCTGATTCCAATAATGTTTTGAACAATGGATGCAAGTTCCCGGTTTTGGATATTTAGGAAATCGATATCGTATTGCACAGCTTTCGCATGAAGCAGGAAACTCCTGACCTTTATAATACCTGAACTCAATCCGATAGAAATGGCGATCCATGCCTTAATGAGATACTCCAATGCGATCTGTTTTTTTATCAGGCCGGTATCATGTTGTGTAAAATTTACCTTTGTCATGTCTGACTTTTCACCCGCCACCAGGCGGTAGTTACCAAAGTAAGTAAATTGTTCAACCCGGGTAGCTATTGTTTCAACTGCACCAAATAACTTATGACTGAACAGGTAGCTGTCGGGAAATGGAAGATTGGCAGCCGGATTCTCCAGATATTTGCTGCCATCACGAAATACCACATACAAATCAATATCAGAAATTCCAGGATCGGAAACGCCGCCAACCTGATATATACACTTTACAACACCGGTTTTCAATAACCGGTCGCACATCCGCTCAATGGAATCATCATATTCACTTTTTTGAATCTGAACAGGAAATTCGGTAAACTGAAGTTTCATTCTAATTTAGATTTCATTTGTAAAATAAAGTTCCGCATTCTCATTATCAAATCGCTGTTTAGCCTGGGGCCTATTATTGGACTGATCTCAAAGTGATTGCTTTTCTGAATTTTTCGTAACCGCGGTGTAACCCATTGGTGATTTTTAAGTATCGGTGCATTGGAGTAAACCGGCCACAATTCCCGTAATGCAGAAACATCGTTCATTACCTGCCAGATGTTACTGTCAAAGTCGCTGGCAGCCAATTGAAAACTTTCTTTCTTGTATACGCCTTTATCGCTTTTTGTCTGGATGTATAAAGACGGCAATAACATAAATTCACTCAGAAGGCTTTTAATTTCATAAGCATTTCCGGGGAAACGGTTCTCAAATAATAATTTGCTTAACCTGTTCAAATGATTTAAGAGATCGGATTTCTGATAATTACCTTTTTGATTATGGAATAAGTTAAGATTCTGATCAAATCCCTTAAAGCTGCATGAGTAACTGAAAATTTCAGGCGGGAATATACTGCAGGGCCAGTTATTCAGCGACGATTCGGGTAAAACCAAAACACCATGATGCTGCAACGGATCAATGTCAATCATCATCCTGTACAATTTATTCAGATGCAATCCAACTTTTGCCAGTGTATTGCGATTTGTAAATACCGAATTGTTTACAATTAACAGGATATCAGTATCGCTGTATGGTATAGCCTCCCCGGTAGCATAACTTCCATGTAAAACGGCATGTTTAATATGTGTGCCAATATGATTTCGTAGGTATTGCCCAAGATTTACCAAAGACTGATTCGATTCGCTATAAAACTGTAATTGAATACCTGTTTTTACGCTTGCGCGGACAGGCATTTCGAGATTAAGGAACAGATTTAAAATATTTTTACTTTCAAGCGAATAGGCGAGTGCCGGGTGTACCATAGCCATCAACTTGCCCGCACGGCTAACATAACCGTAATTAAAATATCGATTTATCGATTTATAGAATTGCTGCTCATTAACTGTCAACTTAAATAATTTTAAAATGGTTTATTCATCCCAGTTATAACGTTCACCAATCAATTCATACAACCTTTCGTTATGTGGTTTGTAGAATTCAGATAATTTCAACCTAAGCCCGGCGGGGATCGGTATATTTTCACTGCTTTTGTTGAATTGCATGAAATTACCCGGTTTCCAGGGACTGATATTTAAAAAGTTCAGGGTGTTATCAAACCATGGTGCAGGGTCATGGTAAAATGATTCGCTGTTAATAATCAAAATTTTATTACGTGGATAATATTTGAACCAGCGCTCAAGTTCCTTCCAATAAATGCCCCGGTTCAGATACGAATGGTATTGATGTACCAGGCTGAAGTAATTACCATCGGAAACAATTTTTTGTTCTTCCCCTTCCAGACGTACCGGCTCAAGCTCTATAGCTTTTTCAAAGGTCTCTTTTTCAAATCCGAGGCGTACAATGTGTTTGTAATTGGATATGGCACGATCGATAGGGTTCCGTAACAGCACTATCAGTTTTACATCGGGGAGCAATTCATGTGTCCGGCCGGGGGCAAGAGGATGTGAAAGGTAATAGGGAGAGGCTTCTCCGCAAAGGGTTTTTCCTTCGGATTTCATTTCGGATATCAACGGAAAATGTGACTTATACCAGTTGATTCCTTTTCGGTAATGTGTACTGAAATATGAAATTTCTTTCCTGGTTGGACTGGCAACCGATGGATGTTGAATGAGGTAATTGAACAAGGATGTAGTTCCGGCCTTGGCGGCCCCAATGATCAGGAAATCGGGAAGCACCCTGTTTCCAGCATTGATCATTCGCGAAACCGTTAAGGTTTTGTTCTTTAATACCGCTAACAGACCTGCTTTTTTCTTTGCCATTAATTTTTTTCCGGAGCCGGAATTGAATTCAGTTTTGTAATTGCAAAGTAAATAAACAAAATCGGCATAAAGATATTCATCAAAATCACTGAGAAGGCCATCCCTGTGGCTCCGTAAAGGGGAATCAGAAAATAGGCACCCGTTAACCCGGCTATTATACCTGCCACATAAATACCAAGCCGTATCCTGAGTAAATTAATTGCCTGCAGGAGTGGCTGAATCCAGAAACAAACAGCATAAATCAGGGAAGCGCCCGTAAGAAGAAAGAACGTTTGACCTGCGGCTCGATACTCAGGTCCAAAAACGGTAACCATGATCCATTCGTTGAAAAGTATGGCTACGATAAGAAAAAAGGTTGCCGGGATCGCGGCCAGTGCTGTTAGTTTCAGCAACATTTTTTTTATTTCCGCTGTTTTATTTTCATGATACAGGTCGCAAAGCTGGGGATATATCGACGTTACCAGAGGGTCAGTCATCATTAATATGGAAAAGGCAACTTTTTTACCTACCGTATAAAAGGCCACCTGTAACGGGTCGCTGGTTAAAAATGCCAGCAACAGAATGTCGCCGTTTTTTATAAGTGCCTGGAGTGTTTTGGCAACGGAATTATGAATGACAAATTTCCGGATATCACTAAACTGATTTTTGATAACGGATATGGGGGCTTTAAAATGCCCTTTAAATTCAGGCGATAACTCCAACCAGGCGGCCATATTCGGTACAATACTGTTTACGAACCGGGTTACCAGAACGGCAATTAAAAATGCTTCCAGGTTTTCAGGATAAATGAAAATTACTGAAACTATTATAACAAATTCAACCGTATCCATAATCATCTGAACTATCGAGTTCAATTTGAATTTATAGTACAATCTCAAAGCACTCCGGCTAATCTGGTTAAAGAATATTGCACTGGCTGCAACTGCATAAAGAATGGCAAACCAACCCAGGCCGGGAAGCTTTATAAATGTATCATATTGGAAAAATGTGAATCCGGCAATAAGTAAAACAGAGAGCAGGGCAACTATAGTACTCGAAACGAGGCAAAGTTTGATCAGAGCTATTATCTTATGTGGTTCGCGTGCCGACTTAAACCCTGAACCAAACCTGATCAGCGCTGCTCCCAGGTTCAGATTGAGCGTCTCCTGAAGGGTACCGGTAAAAACAATAATAATGGTAAAAATACCATACCATTCGGCACCAAGCCCCCTGGCAATAACAACCGATTTCAGTAAAGCAATTCCGGCACCAAACAGATTTGATAAAAATACCCAGGAACTGTTCTTGAAAAGTGTTTTGCTCTGGCTGTCGAGTCGCTTTTTAAAAAACTGGAACATTTGGGTCAGCAGGTATGCTGTTGGTTTCTTTTAAAAATCAACTTCTTTTACTGTCCTCATCATAATATCCGTAACCATATCCGTAACCATATCCATATCTGAAATTTTGACCGGATCCGTTTTTAACTGCATTGAATATAATACTCAGATGGGGTATTTTTTTGGCTTGATGCAACGAATTAATAAAGTCGATACTCTGACGGCGGGTCACATTTTGCCTTATCACATAAATGGTACTGTCGACATATTTGCTAAGTAACATCCCGTCCGTTACAACACCAATAGGCGGAGAGTCGATTATAATTACATCATAATTGTTTTCGAGGTAGGCAAACAGTTCATCCATGCGGCTGTTTAAGATCAGCTCTGATGGATTCGGTGGCTTGGGTCCTGAAAGAATAATATCAAGGTTCTGAATGGAACCCGAAGGCTGAATAATCTCCTCAATGGTATTGTTGCCAATCAGGAAATTTGAAATACCGGTTTCATTAGGCAGTTTATATTCGGTATTTTTCTTCGGCTTCCGTAAATCGGCCTGTACAAGCGCAACTTTTTTTCCGGTTATTGCATAAATTGCAGCCAGATTGGAGGCGCAAAAACTTTTTCCCTCCGAGCTGATAGATGAAGTAATAAGCACCTTGATTGTTTTGCCCGAATGTGAATAAAACTGAATGTTGGTTCTGATAAGCCTGAAAGATTCTGCAATAAGCGATTCGGGTCGTTCGGCAACAATATGATTTCCCGAATCTTTACTGAATCCTACCATGCCTATCACCGGGATATCGGTAGAATGACTCAAATCGGATACATCTTTTATTTTATCATTCAGGATATCTTTCAGGTAAATCAACCCTGCCGGAATTAATAAACCCAATAATAAAGCAAAAGTGTACGATTGCGAAGGAACAGGTTTCACAGGTCTAAAAGAAGCTCGTGCGCTGTTCACTATGCGGTTATCGCTGATGGTTGATGCAAGTACAATAGCGGTTTCGGCACGCTTTTGCAGCAGATAATTGTACAACCCCTCTTTTATGCTTGCCTGGCGCTCCATGCTTACCAGCGCCCGCTGGGTTTTGGGTACCGTTTTAATTTTACCCATGATCCTGCCCAATTGAATTTCGGCTTCCTGCTTTGAAGCATTCAATCCATCGCGGATAGACCTTACGTTTTCAAGCAGGTCTTCTTTGGTATTCTGAATCTGGATATCGAGTGAAATAATAATGGGATTATCGGGCTTGGTTGAATTCAGCTGGCTCTTGCGCTGATTTTGTAAATCGGCTAATTGAGTGATGAGCTTGGTCAGTAAAGGGTCAGCAATACCAATAGAGGCCGGTGAAATCTGATCTACTTCATTATCTTCAACAATATATCTCTCCAAATAGGTAAGGAATGAATTCTGAATATCAATATTTGATATTTTTTCATCGTAAATTTTGGCACTTCCCAAAAAAGCCTGTGCTTCGGCACCAAGGTCAGTGATTCCTTTTTCGGTTTTAAAAACTTCCAGGTTCTCTTCCGAAATCTGAAGGTCTTCGGTGATCAGCTGCAGCTGTTCGTCAATAAATTTGAGCGAATTGGCAGCAATCTCATTTTTTTGTTCAACACCGCTTTGCAGATATACATCCATGAGTGTATTTAAAAAATCACCGGCCTTTTGGGGAACAGGATCCTTTAAAGACAGCTCTACAATAGTCGACTTCTTTGAAATAAATTCAATTTTCAGGTTCTTCGTATACTTGTCGATCAAATGATCGAACCGGTGTACATGTATGATAAAATTACGTTTTTCAAATTCAGGTTTATTATAATCATCACTTCTGAATTTAGTAGTTTTTTCCAGTGTAAACTTTCCAACCGAATTTTGTACCGGGGTATCAAACTTGTACACTTCTTTTACCGATTCAGATTTATCATCGCCCTCATAATTAAATTCGTACGATTCGGTATTTAATATTTTGATGTTTACAGGACGGTCGTATACCCTGAATGAAAGCGAATCGAAATTAAACCTGACAGGCGATTGTTTATAAAGCTCCGATTTTTTAATGTTTCCTTTTAAATAATAACTGGTTTCGAATTCCAGTTTGCGCAGCGTCCTGGCTACCATCGTCCGTGAACGTATCAATTCAATTTCATTGTCGACTCCGCCGGTGTTATCCATGGAACTTACCTGCGCTAACAGGTCCTGTTGCGACAGGTTTCTCTTGTCATCTTTAATAAGAAGCGTTCCGGTAGCATTATACACAGGTGTAACATACCAATTGTAATAATAAGCAGCAGCGAAAAGTATTAAAAGGCTAATAGCATAAACATACCAATACCTGATGACCCTGTTCATCAAAAACTGCCTGATGTTTATTCGGCTCTCATCAGCTATCCGGATATCGTTACCTGGTTCAGTCATGAATATGTATCATCAATTGTTGACCCTGTAATAAATCAGTGTAATTAAAGTTAACGTGCTTATAACCAAAGGCGCAATCCGGTAAAATGCATCCGCGGAAGCGATGCGACCCTTTCCTGCCGGTACATATACTACATCACCCGGATGCAGGTAAAACATCTCCGAATTAAATACATCCCGGCCAGTTAACCGGACTTCGTGAAAATGTTTCTTGCCATTTTGTTCCCTGATAATCATAACCTTGTTTCGGTCACCAAAAATGGTCAGGTCACCTGCGAGCCCCAATGCGTCAGTAACAGTAATTTTTTCACTACGTACCTGGTAAAGACCCGGACTTTTTACTTCACCCAATATGGTAATCTTATAAGATTCAAATGTTACCTTGAGAGTGGGGCTTTCCAGATATTTTTCAAGGCGGTGCCTGAGTGTATCTTTTATTTGTCGTGTAGTGAGACCCGAAACCTTGATTTTACCAACAAGAGGAATTTCAATTTCGCCGTTCAAATCTACCATATAGGAAGTAAGTCCCGAAATGTTTGGGTCGGTACCGGTTCCTGCCGGATTGAAAAACCTGGCCGCTTCAGGATTGATACTGGCAACCTGGATATTCAATACATCATTGTGTGTAATTCTGGGTTCATATACCTCTGGTAAATTCACAGTGGCTTCACCGGTTTTATTCCCATTTTGGAAATAATCGTAATTTTTTCTGCTCAGGCAGGATGAAAAAAAGAGGGCCAAGGCTATGAGGAGGGTGGGAAATGCTGGATTCTTTAATTTCATATGAAATGGATCCGGTACCGGTGTGCAATAATTTAACCGACGCGTATCGTGATTTTTAACTGGAAATAAATTTTCCGAAACCCAATCCGGAAGGCTGGCAAAGATAATAAAATAAGTTCCTCTGCAGGGATCAGGGGCGGAATTGAACCTGCTTCGGGTATGGGGTGTTATGGGTTAAAAATTACCTGGCTGTCACGCAATTGTTGACCGATATCAGGTGAACATCCCTCAAATTTGGTAAATTTGCAGCAAATTTAACAGCAGTATGTCAGAAGCACAGTTAGAACGCGAATTTCAAAACCGGATTGACCGGGGCGAAGTAATTGAACCTAAAGACTGGATGCCCGACCGATACCGGAACCAGTTGATTCGCATGATGTCTCAACACGCTCATTCAGAGGTTGTTGGAATGCTCCCTGAAGGAAACTGGATTACCCGGGCACCGAGCCTGGCCCGAAAAGCGATTCTGCTGGCTAAAGTTCAGGATGAGGCCGGCCACGGTTTATACATATATAGTGCTACCGAAACTCTGGGTGTCGACCGCCAGGAACTGCTTGACCAGTTGCATTCGGGGAAAGCCAAATATTCGTCTATTTTTAATTACCCAACCCTTACCTGGGCCGACATGGGTGCCATTGGCTGGCTTGTTGACGGAGCCGCAATCATCAATCAGACTGCACTTGCAAAATGTTCATACGGTCCTTATAGCCGGGCTATGGTAAGGATATGTAAAGAAGAGAACTTCCATCACAAACAGGGATACCAGATACTCGCATTTATGATGCGTGGCACCAGTGAGCAGCAGGAAATGGCCCAGGATGCCATGAACCGGTTCTGGTGGCCCGCACTGATGATGTTTGGCCCTTCTGATTCCAATTCGCCCAACAGCGAAGAGTTGATGAAGTGGAAGGTAAAATTGTATTCAAACGACGATTTGCGTCAGCGATTTATAGATCGCACCGTGCCACAGGCCGAAGCAATCGGGTTAACCATTCCCGATCCTAAATTGAAATGGAATGAGGAAACCCGCCATTATGATCACGGAGAAGTTAACTGGGATGAATTTTACAGCGTAATTTCAGGAAACGGACCATGTAACCATGAACGGATGCAGGCACGGATTAACGCCGAAGTTAACGGCCGCTGGGTACGTGCCGCTGCCGAAGCTTACGCTGAAAAGCATAAAAATTAACATCTGGTAGAATAGAATTTTTAACCGTCAAATTATTTTTAACGCTCCAAACTATGTCAGAGTCTGAAAATAAAAATACTCATTGGAAGTTATGGGAGGTATTTACACAAAAAAAATCCGGCGCCCCTCACGAACACGCCGGAAGTGTAAGGGCCGCTGATGCCGAAATGGCACTGCTTAATGCCCGTGATGTATACAGCAGGCGAAACGAAGCTGTCAACCTGTGGGTTGTCCCTTCCGAATGTATTGTTGCTTCAACACCCGAAGATATGGGTTCGTTTTTCGACCCGGCCAACGATAAAATTTATCGCCATCCCAATTTTTATAAAACACCCGATGGCATTAAAATGATCAATTAAAAATTGCTTTATAATATTTATGACTAAACAGGAAGCCCTATTTGAATTCTGCCTTCGCCTCGGAGATACCGCGCTGATTTCGGGACAAAGGATTTCGGAGTGGTGCGGGCATGGGCCTATACTGGAAGAAGATATTGCCCTTTCGAATATTGCGCTTGACCTGATTGGCCAGGCTCGTAATATTTTAAATTATGCGGGCAGTGTTGAAGGAAAGGAACGTACCGAAGATGACCTGGCATATCACCGGAATGAACGCGAATACCGTAATGTACTGTTGACGGAACAGCCGAATCGTGACTTTGCCGGAACCATTGGCAGAAACTACCTGCTAAGTGTATATAATTTTCATTTGTACTCCGAATTACGAAAAAGTAAAGATGCTTCACTATCGGCTTTTGCCGAAAAGTCGCTGAAAGAAGTTGCCTACCATGTTCGTCATTCAGGCGACTGGGTACTTCGATTAGGAGATGGAACCCCCGAAAGTCATGACAAAATGCAGCGTGCTATAAATGAACTCTGGTTTTTTGTTGATGACTTGTTCGATTCCGACATGGTTGATGAAATTCTTGTAAAGGAGGGCATTGTTCCTGAAATGTCACACATCAGGAAATTATGGGAGGAAACTGTTTATGCACACCTGAAAAAGGCTACTGTCAAAATTCCCGAAATTACCAGCATGATGCGCAAGGGTAGCCGGAAAGGAATTCATACCGAACATTTGGGTTATATTCTTGCCGAGATGCAGTATCTTCCGCGTGCGTACCCCGATGCTACCTGGTAAAATATTTAAATGATGAATGTTGAATTATCATGTTCTCAAATAACTGAATTACTGAACGAGGTCACCGACCCTGAAGTACCCGTACTGACTATTGCTGACTTGGGAATTCTAAGATCGGTTGAAGATCATGAGGGAAAATGTATTATTACCATTACGCCAACATATTCAGGTTGTCCTGCCATGCGTACCATTGAAGATAATATCCGTGAAGTATTAGAGCAGGCAGGGGTCATAAATTTTGAAATCAAAACGGTTTTATCGCCGGCATGGACTACCGACTGGATGAGCGAGGAGGGGAAAATCAAATTAAAGGAATACGGAATAGCCCCGCCGGAGCAATCAACCGAAGCGCATTTGCAGGCACTGATTGCTGGGAAAAAGCTTCACGTTAAATGTCCCTTTTGCAATTCCGAAAACACCCGGCTTACAAGTCCGTTTGGATCAACTGCATGTAAGGCTTTTCACTATTGCGATAATTGTCATCAGCCCTTCGAAGAATTTAAGTGTCATTAATTCCTATGCAATCTTATCTGATTCCCGTATGCCGGGATGGCTTGATAAATGCACAGATTATGATTCCTTTTTCTAAATTTACACACTCAACAAAACCGCATGACCATAATTCAAAATATTGAAAACGGGGTAGGGATGATCCGTCTCAACAGGCCCGATGTATTGAATAGTTTTAACCGGGAAATGGCACTGGCCTTTCAGGAAGCCTTTAAATCTTTTGAATCAGACAGGGCCGTAAGGGCAATTTGGATAACCGGTGAAGGAAGGGCGTTTAGTGCGGGGCAGGACCTGGATGAGGCGATTGCTGCTGATGCTGAAGGCATGCGTACCATTGTACAGGACCAGTATAACCCGATTATCAAAATGATAAGAAATGTTGAGAAGCCGGTAGTATGTGCCGTTAACGGCGTTGCTGCTGGCGCAGGAGCTAATATCGCGCTGTCATGCGATATTGTTTTTGCCGCAACTTCAGCCTCGTTTATTCAGGCATTTAGTAAAATCGGGCTTATTCCCGACAGCGGCGGAACTTTCATGCTTCCCCGGATCATAGGTTTGCAACGGGCAACAGCACTTATGATGCTGGGCGATAAAGTCAAAGCAACCGACGCACAAGCAATGGGAATGGTTTATAAAGTATGTGATGATGATAAGCTGGTAGCCGAATCACTCGCATGCGCACTAACGCTCTCGAAGTTACCAACTAAAGGTTTAGGATATACGAAAAGGGCACTTAACAGGTCGCTCTCGAACACCCTTGATGAACAGTTGCTGGCAGAAGAACAATTACAAACACTTGCCGGCCAAACTGCCGATTACAAAGAGGGTGTCAATGCTTTTCTTGAAAAACGCAAACCTGTTTTTAAAGGAGAATGATGGAAGCAAAATCAAAAATCAGAGTAGGTGTTGCCGGAGCCGGATCCATGGGTTGCGGAATTGCCCAGGTAGCGGCACGATATGGTCATGATGTAGTTCTTTACGATGCTTATCCCGATTCACTTGAGCGGGCCAGGCACCATGTTGAATCCGATTTGAAAAAACTTAATGACAAAGGGAAAATAAGCGATTCCCATTTTCAGGATACTGTAAAGAAGCTTCATTATACGGGAAGCATCGAACATTTCAAAACCTGCGAACTGGTTATTGAAGCGGTAATAGAAGACCTGGAAGTGAAAAAGAAATTGTTTGCCGGTATTGAATCGGTAGTTGCTGATCATACTGTTTTGGCAACAAACACATCATCGCTTCCGGTGGTTGCCATAGCGGCTGCATGTAAACACCGGCAAAGATTTGTTGGGATACATTTTTTTAATCCTGCCACCATCATGCCCCTGGTGGAAATTGTACCTGCATTTACAACTTCGGGGGATACTGTAAATAAAGCTGCAGAAATAGTAAGTTCATGGGATAAAGTAACAGTCATTGCAAAAGATACTCCCGGATTTATTGTAAACCGCATTGCCCGGCCGTTTTATGGTGAAGCCATCAGGATGTATGAGGAGGGAATTGCTGATTTTGCTGCAATTGATGCCTCCATGAGGGAAATGGGTGGATTCAGGATGGGCCCTTTCGAGTTAATGGATTTTATCGGAAACGATATTAATTATAAGGTGACCGAAACAGTTTGGGAGCAGTTTTTTTATGATCCCCGATACCGCCCATCTATTACTCAAAAGAGGTTGTTCGAAGCCGGGTTGTTTGGCCGAAAATCGGGCAGAGGGTATTATGACTATTCATCAGAAAGTGAAAAGCCTGAAACAACATTGAACGGAGTACAGGGAAAATATATCTTTGAACGTATCCTCTCCATGTTAATTAATGAGGCTGCCGATGCTCTTTACCTGAAAATTGCTTCGCGCGATGATATTGATACTGCTATGACCAAAGGAGTTAATTACCCTAAAGGCCTGCTTAAGTGGGCAGATGAAATTGGTATTGGTAAAATTTTGGATAATTTGAACCGGCTGCAAACTGATTATGGCGACGACAGGTACCGGCCATCGCTCTTACTTAAAAAAATGTTTGCCGAAAAACGAAGTTTTTACTAACTATTAAGGATTAATTATTCATTATCCTCATTCTGATTTCGCATCAGTTTAAACAATGCTTCGGTTTGACTGGCCAGTTTCCGTATAAGTTCTTTTTCCTGGTTGTTCAATTCTTTTAACTGCCCGTTATCACCAAGCAGCGGGGCATCATTTTTTATAAAATCAGTAAAGAGCAGCATCGATAAAAGCTCATCGCGTAACTGTTCCTTTTCGGAATTACTCAGTTTGGTGCTCAGCAAACGTAGCTGTTCTACAAGTACCGGTATAATTTTGTCTTTATTCATAACCGAGTTAAATATGATCAGATGTTTTCGGAGGTTTCGAATTTCGTTCTTTCGAAAGCCATATTCCGCTTTGGCCAGGTAAAGTGAAAGGTAGCACCTTTGCCCAGTTCCGATTCAATACGGATCGTGGCATTTTGTTCATCGATAATTTTTTTCACTATGGCCAGACCAACTCCCGTGCTTTCAAATTCATCACGGGTATTTATTGTTTGAAAAATCAGAAATATCTTGTCGTGGAACCTTGGATCAATACCAGGGCCGTTATCAGATACACTGAACTGGTAATAGTTTTCAAACTCTTCGGAACATATTTTTATTTTCTTTTCATCGCTGTTATTGAACTTGATTGCATTACCAATCAGGTTCATGAATATTTGCTGTATCTTGGTTTTATCAGCCTCAATACTCGGAAGGGTATTTTCGATGATGAGTTCACAGTTGGCAGGTTTGCCAAGTAACTCGAATGTTTCACCGATTAATTCATTGACGTTAAAAACTTCAAGCTGATTGTGTCGTTTTGCAACTTTAGAATAATCGAGTATTCCGTTAATGAGCGCTTCCATACGAATTACCCGTTCCTTGATCAGGTTGAAATTTCTTTTTACCTCTTCAGGTAACAGGTGTACAGCATCCTCCTCAATCCAGCCAGTTAAATTTCCGATAGCCCTTAACGGAGCTTTCAGGTCGTGCGAAACCACGTAGGCAAATTTGTCGAGCTCGCGGTTTGTTTTTTCCAGATTTTTAAGATATTCAGCCATACGTGCTTCCGATTGCTTGCGTGATGTAATATCACTTTCAATGAAGATATAACGCGATACCTCATTATTTTCATCAACGATACGGGTAATATTTTCCTGAACCCAAATGGTTGTACCATCTTTCCGTTTTCGGGATATTTCGGTGTGGAAATTATTCGATTCAAAATTTAAGCGGACCAATGCATCCAATAACGATTTATCATTGGTTTCATCAAACAAAAATTGCAACGATTCGCTGGAAAGTGCTTCATCGGATGAATATCCGCTGAGACGGGTAAAACCGGTATTAACCCATTCAATTTTACCTTTACTGTTTGTTATAATTACCGAATTGATTGTTTCACTGGCAACCAGCGATAACTCCTGTAATTCTTCGTTTTTCAGAATAAGTATTTCTTTCGACTCCTCAATTTTAGCAATTACCGCGTTCTTTGAATAGGCAAGGTACGAACTGAGTGAAGTCATAATTACCATACTGATAATGGCAGTTGATAAATACCGTGAATCAATCGAACGGTCCGACATGTTCCAGGTAATAAACTCTCCCGGAGTTGTCAGATCAGTTAATGCGTAAAAGAAAATAACGTTGAACAGCGATAAAAACATGGTGATCCTTCCACCTTTACTTTCCAGGATAACATATGAGTATAAAATCACAGACCCCATCAGGAAAAAATCGGGGTTCTTAACACCTCCACTGTGGTATGATACCATATGTATCAGCGAAAGCGGTGCAATGATGCTTATAATATAAGCTGTAGTAAGATTTTTATGTTTCTGAAGCAGGATGAAGTTCAACAGCAGTACGGTTCCTATTATGGCATAAACCAGGAACCTCGAATCGCCGGCACCCTTCAGGGAGGCTTCTTCTATGGCAAGGAAACCTAAAATTGCAGTGCCAATGAGCGAGAACAACCTGAACAGGGCATAACGCTGCCTTGCCAGGATGTCATCATTACCTATGACATCTTTTACCCGCTGGGTGAACAACGTTTTAATTTTGAATTTCATTTTATTTGGAATGGGTTGTGTGTTTCATTTCCTGTATGAATTCCATAGTAGCTGGTTCTTTTGGCCATGTAAAACGGAAATCGGCCCCTTTGCCAGGGATTGACTCTACCCAGATGGATCCTCCCTCTTCTTCTACAATTTTCTTAACTATGGCCAGTCCTACCCCGGTACTTTCAACCGTATCGCGCGGATTGAGCGTTTGAAAAATCACGAACACCTTTTCATGGAACCTGGCATCTATTCCGGGTCCGTTATCCTGTACACTTATCAACCAGTCACTGTCGCGTTCCTCTGCCGATATTCTGATAAATATTTCGTCTTTGTCGTTGTACTTAATAGCATTACCTATCAGGTTGGCAAAAATTTGCTGAAACTTTATCTTGTCACCGTATAACACGGGAAGTTTGTTGGTAATGGCTATTGAACAGTGAGGAGGTACTGCACAGAAGTCGATAACTTCATTAATAAATGTGTTAAGATCAACACAAGCTTTTTCTCCCTTGGCGTGATTGGCTCTGGCAAAAGCAAGAAGACCGTTAATAAGGTCATCCATACGGCTTACCCGGCTCTTTATAATATTAAAATTCGAATTGGTCTCTTCCGAAAACTTACCGGCCATATCCTCTTCAATCCATCCGGTAAGGTTCGATATAGCATGCAATGGCGCTTTAAGGTCATGCGAAACTACATAGGCAAACTCATCCAGTTCCTTATTGGTGATCTCAAGTTCACGGGTATATTTCTTGATTTTTATTTCAGCTTGTTTACGTTCGGTAATATCATCCTGTAAAGTGATATATTCACTGATTTCTCCATCTGAATCACGGATAGTGGTAACCGACAACTGTCCCCAAAATGTTGACCCGTCTTTCCGGTATTGTTCAAGTTCCCCTGTAAAAGCGGCTTCAGTTTTTAAGGACTGATGCATGGTATTTAAACTCTCAGCATCCGTTACCTCACCATACAGAAACGATACCGGATCTTTTCCTTTAACTTCATCAGGTTCATACCCGGTTAACCGTGTAAATCCCTCATTAACCCATTTTATTTTTAAATCCTTACCGGCAATCATTACGGCACTGTCGGTTTTACTGGCTACCAATGACAGTTTGGTGAGTTCCTTGTTTTTTTCGGCAAGTACTTTTTGTGATTCGGTAATTTTTTCGATTACAATATTTTTTGAGCTGCCTAAGTTGTTGCTCAATGCCCCAATGGCTATAACCGCCATGCCTGTTGAAAAGAGAAAGTCCTGATTCAATTCTGAGGGATTGGCCGCCAAAACATTCACAACCATTGAAGGATCATCGCTGATGGCATAAAAGTATACCTGATTGATAATGGATAAGCCCAGCATGATCCATCCCTGCCGGTTACCCAGAAGGATTACGGTTGCAATGATCATAAACAGATAATAGAAGTTTCCTGAATTTCTGATACCACCATAGAAGTAGTTGAAAAGGTGAACGCAGGCAAAGGCTGTCATTAAACAAACCATGTAGCCAACCCGTAGATTCCGGTGTTTTTGCAGAAATAAATAGTTTAACAGGAAAATCGCCGCGAAGGTCTGTAAACCTATCACAAGTATTTGACTGTCAATATTAAATGACATGGCATGAAAGGATTCTGCGAAACACAGCAGAAAACAGGTAGCCGAAAACGTAAAAAACAACTTATATCGTTGTTTTTCAATGAGATTATCTTCATGAATCTCCTGGTAAATTCCCCACGAAAGGAACTTCTTAAGTCGCTTGAACCAATTGGCAATCATGACCGTTTTAACGACAACAGTTAAAACAGGTTACGTAAATTTGTCAGTAATCAGATTTTGAAGCGGACAGTTAAACACCGGTTCGTTAAAAACTTTTCCACATTAGTTTTCGGTTAGTTAAATTCCTTTTTACATAATTTGTACTTTTAATTTCACTAAACAACCTAAACACACAAAACTTTAATCATGGCTGAAAAGCACATTCACATTTTACATGTTGAGGATGATGAGGTTGACGCTATGGTTATGCAGCGGGCTTTGAAGAAAACGAACCTGCAGTACACGCTTCATCATGCTAAAAACGGACTGCAGGCCATTCAAATGCTGCAGGGCACCGATGGCCAGTCAAAACTTTCACCCCGGCCCAATGTCATCCTGCTTGACCTGAATATGCCTCAAATGAATGGTCACGAGTTTTTAAAAGAGCTGAGAGCGGATCCCGAACTGAAACCCATTTCGGTGTACATCCTTTCTACTTCCAACGACGACCGCGACCGTGTTTTGGCATATAATCAAAATGTGGCAGGCTATATTATTAAGCCTTTAAGTCTCGAAAATTATGTCGAAGCCATTTCTGTCCTGAACTCCTATTGGAGACTGATTGAAATGCCATAAAAAAACCTGCCGGTTTCCCAGGCAGGTATCACAATGAAATATTTTCCGGATTAATGCACTTTTACTTTCGCTTTATACGGATTGGGTTTCTTGAAAGCCTTGTACACTTCATCCACAGTTATTCCCGCTTCTTCGAATGCGGCAGGTAACTCTTCGGCAATATTGCTGATAAGTCCTTTTAAATCATCATAGGTATGATTCCGGCTGATAGGTAACCTTAATCCCGCATTATTAATCGCCACACTTGGGAATACCGAAAGGTTGAACAAAAACCCACGGTTCATAAGTCTCCTCACCATGCTAAATGCTACCATGGGTTTTGAAACACCAATGAAGAAAATAGGGGAGTTGTTTTCCCACATAAGTGGCAATTCATATTGCTTACAAAGATCATTTACATAATTGACCCGGTCCTGAAGCTGTACCTGCATTGCCTTTATCTCCTGGCTAACATGGATTTTTGCCGATGCAATACACGCTCCGAGCATTGGCGGCTGAATAGGCCCTGAAAAAATAAATGGCTTACTCAGGTTCCTGCAGTATTCGTGGATCTGCTCATCGGGGAAAACAGTAATTCCGCCCGCAGCACCAAATGCCTTGTTCAAGGATGTTACCAGAATCATTTTAGGATGGAAATAGGAGACCTGGCTCATAACATACCCGGTTCCATTGGGACCTGCCCAGCTCATTCCATGCGTATCGTCGATATATAAATTGAACTGCTCATATTTGTTAAGCAGTGAATAAATATCCTCCATTGGAGCCAGGTCGCCATACATAGAATAAACGCCATCGGCCATATACCATATTTTCTTGTAGGTGACGCTTAATTCCTGAATTTTAGCCTCCAGGTGATCCATCCTGTTATGACGGATTACTTCAATCTTGACATTACGGGCTTTTAAAAGCTGAACAGCTGTTTGCACACTGTCATGAACCATGGTATCCATTATCACTGCATCATCATCCTTTACCAGGATAGGAATATTCGATACATGCGATAAGGTTACATTGGCCAGTAAAAGTACCGGTTGATTGTACATTTTTCTTAAAAGCGCTTCCATCTCCTCATACAACCTGACATTCACATATACACGAGTTGATGCAAACGCAGTACCATATTGCTTTACGGCATCAATAACGCCATTCTTGAGGCGGTCATCCATTTCGAGCCCCATGTAACCACAGGTTCCGAAGTTTACGGTTTCCTTACCTCTTATTGAAATGTGGCGGCCATCCATGATTTCGCTTTCGGCTGAAAGGTGGATAATGCCTAATTCCTTGGAAGTAATTACATTCTGATTTGTAATTTCAAGGATCTGTTCGTGTTTCGATTTTGCGTTTTGCAGTACCATGTGTGTTTAGTTCAGGTTGTTAAAATCAGTTAGTTATTTCACAGATAATCAGGCAGACATACCAATTGTGACAACGGAAAATCCATTGCCGTTCATTGTGGGTACGTGATCTGTGAATTATACCACTGTTACAACCTTATCTTGTAAGTACCGGTTAGAACTCGGTATTTCCTCACATGGCACAAGGGGGGGGAGTGCCGATAAGAATGCAGGGTCAAAATTATAACTATTTTTACAAAAACAAATAAAATACAAAAAAAGATTTGGAAAACAATAATATTCCTGCCAGGGTTCTTTCTAAAATGCTTGATAATGACCGCTTTAGTGAATGGCTGGGAATCGAGGTCATTGGGATTTCATTAGGTTTTTGCGAGCTGAAAATGGTTGTGAGGAGCGAAATGCTGAATGGTTTTGGAATCGCTCATGGCGGAATCGCCTTTTCCCTGGCCGACAGTGCCCTGGCTTTTGCCTCCAACTCGCGCAACAATAAAAGTGTCGCGCTTGAGGTATCCATATCCTTTACAGCTCCGGTGAAAGAAGGGGATATACTAACCGCAAAGGCTGAGGAGATGAGTGTTTCGCGGCGCATAGCCATTTATCTGATCACTGTACAAAAAAGTGACGGGACCAAAGTCGCTGTATTTAAAGGTACTGCTTTCCGTAAGGAGGAGTGCTGGTTTGGCGATTCTGAATGATTGCTACCTTCGCGACATGAATTCAGCATACATTATAGATGGAATCCGCACGCCGGTTGGCTCCTTTTGCGGATCCTTATCCACCATACGGCCCGATGATCTGGCAGCACTCGTAATCGCGGAATTGATCAGGAGGAACAGTTCCGTAAATCCTGAAGAAATCAGTGAAGTAATTTTTGGCTGTGCCAATCAGGCGGGTGAAGATAACCGGAACGTGGCCCGCATGGCAACACTGTTGTCGGGGTTGCCCTGGTCGGTCCCGGCCGAAACCGTGAATATCCTGTGTGCTTCGGGGCTTGCTGCAACAGCAAATGCCGCCAGGTTTATTAAAGCGGGCGATGGCGATATTTATATATCAGGCGGGGTAGAGAGTATGACCCGGGCACCTTTTGTAATGGCGAAATCGGCATCGGCATTTTCAAGAGATGTGCAGGTTTTTGACACCAGCATTGGCTGGCGGTTCATTAATCCGCTTATGCAAAAACTATATGGGTCCGACAGTATGGGAGAGACTGCCGAAAATGTGGCAGAGTTATTTAAAATTAGTCGTGGCGATCAGGACAAATTTGCCATGAACTCACAAAAAAAAGCAGCCAATGCGCAATCCGGGGGTCGGCTTGCCAGCGAAATAGTTCCGGTGGCCATTCCCCAAAAGAAAGGTGAGCCACTTATGTTTTCGGATGATGAATTCATCAAACCAGCTACTTCCATTGAAATATTAAGTAAACTGCGTCCTGCTTTCCGCAAAGATGGAACTGTTACAGCCGGCAATGCTTCGGGTATAAATGACGGGGCCGCTGCTCTGCTGCTGGCTTCAGAAAACGGAATCAAAAAGTTTCAATTAAAACCTAAAGCAAGGATTGTGTCATCGGCTGTAACCGGTGTTGAGCCGCGGATAATGGGAATTGGCCCGGTAACAGCTGCACAGCAGGCACTTCAAAAAGCCGGAATTTCGTTCAGTGATTTATCGGTTATTGAATTAAATGAGGCATTCGCATCCCAAAGCCTGGCATCCATCCGGTCGTGGGGCCTCACGGATGATGATCCGCGAATAAATCCTAACGGAGGAGCCATTGCCATTGGCCACCCGCTTGGCATGTCGGGCGCACGGATGGTTTTATCGGCTATGACCGAACTGCAGATTAAAGGAGGCCGATACGCTTTGTGCACCATGTGTATTGGTGTTGGACAAGGGTATGCTATGGTTATTGAAAAAATGTAAACGATGATTTACGAATTCGATGGTTTTATTCCGGTAATCCATGAAACCGCATTTGTTCACCCGGCCGCTACGGTAACCGGTAATGTTATCATTGGTAAGCATGTTTATGTTGGTCCCGGAGCAGCCATCCGTGGCGACTGGGGACAAATTATTATTCATGATGGATGCAATGTTCAGGAAAACTGTACCATTCACATGTTTCCGGGAGTAACGGTAACCTTACACGAAGGTGCGCACATTGGCCATGGTGCCGTAATACATGGTGCTACTTTGGGTAAAAATGTCCTTGTCGGGATGAATTCCGTTATCATGGACAATGTGATTATAGGGGACCATACTATCATAGGCGCTTTGAGTTTCGTTCCGGCCGATACGCTGATACCCGCGCGAAAGGTGGCAGTTGGAAATCCTGCAAAAGTGGTGAAAGATGCTACCGATGAAATGATAGCCTGGAAAAGCGCCGGTACCGATTTATACCGTAAACTTCCCGGTGATTGTTATTCCTACCTTAGGCCATGTGAACCGCTTCGAACCATGCCTGATAACATGAAAACTCAGGATTCGGGTTATAAAACCTGGAATGAAACCAAATAAAATCAGAAACATTAATGAGACTAAAAAATTTTGCAGCGGGAAAGTGGGTTGAAGGTACCGGCGACGGAACACCATTATTTAACGCCGTTACCGGTGAGCAAATAGCAATAGCCGGCTCCGGAGGGCTCGATTTTAAAATGATGCTTGAGTACGCCCGGTCACATGGAGGCCCCGCGTTACGAAAAATGACTTTTCACGAAAGGGCGCTCATGCTCAAAAAACTGGCTCTTTACCTGACCGAAAAAAAGGATATTTTTTATAAACTGAGTGCAGCTACAGGGGCTACTAAAATTGACTCCATGATTGATATTGATGGAGGTATAAGCACTATGTTTGTTTTTGCCAGCAAAGGGCGCCGCGAATTACCCGATGAAACTTTTTTAGTGGAAGGTAACCCTGAACAAATTTCGAAAAACGGGACTTTTATGGGACAGCATATATGCGTACCGTTAGAGGGCGTCGCTGTTCATATCAACGCGTTTAATTTTCCCTGTTGGGGGATGCTTGAGAAAATAGCACCGTCATTCCTGGCTGGGGTCCCGGCCATCGTAAAGCCTGCCACCATAACATCCTTCCTCACCGAGCTTATGGTGAGAGAAATTATAGCTTCCGGCATCCTTCCTCCCGGCGCATTGCAGTTGATTTGTGGCAGTGCCGGTAATCTGCTTGATCATGTAGGATTACAGGATGTGGTAACATTTACCGGATCGGCAATTACCGGAAGAATGCTGAAACAACTGCCGTCAATCGTTAATAATTCGGTACGTTTTAACATGGAGGCCGATTCACTTAATTGTTCTATTTTGGGACCTGATGCCCTGCCCGGTACCATTGAGTTCGATTTGTTTGTAAAGGAAGTTAGCAGAGAAATGACCGTTAAAGCCGGACAAAAATGTACAGCCATCCGGCGCATTATTGTTCCACATAATATTACCGGAGATGTTATTATGGCACTGCAGTCGAAACTTGCTGCTATCCGGCTGGGAGATCCGTTTACCGACGGGGTAAAAATGGGCCCCCTGGCCGCGAAAGAACAGGTAAAAGAAGTAAAGGACCGCGTTGCCGAACTAATGAAAACCTGTGAGTTGGTACACGGTAATGTGAACGATTTTGAAGTTTTAGGTGCTGATAAATCGAAAGGCGCTTTTATGCCTGCCTTATTACTGCATTGCAACGACGGATTTAAAAATGACGCGCCACACGATATTGAAGCGTTTGGCCCGGTGAGCACCATCATGTCATATAAAAACGCCACAGATGCCATTGAGCTGTCACGGAAAGGAAAAGGCAGCCTGGTAAGTTCAGTGTTTACCGGCGATAAAAGTTTCGCAAGGGAAATGGTATTGGGTACAGCCGCCTGGCACGGCCGCATGATGATTATGAACGAAGCCGCGGCTAAAGAATCTACCGGACACGGGTCACCGCTCGGGCACCTGGTTCACGGCGGGCCTGGCAGGGCCGGGGGAGGTGAAGAAATGGGAGGAATACGCGGAGTAAAACATTACATGCAGCGAACCGCGCTCCAGGGCTCGCCTACCATGCTAACTGCTGTTTGCAACGAATTCATCAGAGGGTCCGAAATTAAGGAGGATGTAGTTCATCCGTTTAAAAAATATTTTGAGGAAATTCAAATCGGTGATACACTTCACACACACAATCGTACCGTTACTGAAGCGGATATAGTAAATTTTGCAGGAATAAGCGGTGACTATTTTTACGCGCACACGGATGAAACCTCACTTGAAGGATCGGTTTTTGAACGTCGCGTGGCACATGGTTATTTTATTATTTCGGCTGCCGCCGGATTGTTTGTTGATCCCAAAAAAGGGCCCGTACTGGCAAATTACGGACTGGATAGTTTACGTTTTACCCAGCCAGTGTACGTTGGTGATACTATAACGGTTAGGCTCACATGCAAACGAAAAACAAAAAAAGAAAACCGCGAAGGACAAATACCTCAGGGAGTGGTTGAATGGGATGTTGAGGTTAAGAACCAGCGTGGTGAAACCGTTGCAACCGAAACCGTTCTCACACTTGTTCAAAGAAAAGATAACTGACAAAACCCACCCGAATATGAACAGCCTCATTAAACCACTTCGATTGAATAATATTTTGTGTTTGTTCTTGTTTCTTTTCGTGTTAAGCGGAAATTCCATCGGGCAAACCGATAACCGGAGTGTTAAACCCAGGATTATTTCCCCACGTATCGACAAGGAACAATTACAGATTGATAGCCTGCACCTGGTGATTGAACAATTGCGTTACGATGTCTTCAAAAACGATTCGTTATACCAGCAGGAGCGGTTTGTTTCGGCCGACCTGCGCGACCAATTGTTGAAACTGGATGATTACCGGAAGAAACTTGAAGCACGCAATACCGATTTTAAAGACGATAACCTGAAACTTAATCAAAGTAACCGGATCCTGATCATTTTCAATTCACTGGTTGCTATCCTTCTGGTTGTTTCGCTTATCTTTTTTGTTAAAAAAATAAGCAGGAAAAAAACTAATGCCACCGCGCCCGCGCCCTCGGCTAAAAGCGAGACTCCGGCAACAGTACGGTATTCGAGTTTCGAAGACCGGCTTGTTCAGCTCGAACGACTTGGAAAGTTAAGGGAAAAAGGCCTTCTTACCGATGATGAGTTTATTACTGAAAAGCAGAAAGTGCTGGGCAAGTAGTACCATTCAGGTCACGGTTTTCAATTTACATACAATTCAATATATTCCATATGACTAACGAAGGAACAGTTTCAAATAACAGCGATGGGGGAATTGCAACTATTAACTTTCACCATCCGCAGAGTAATTCACTGCCCGGTAAATTGCTGAGACAAATTGCCGATGAAATTGACAAGGCAGGGCAGAATGAAAGTGTGAAAGTGATTGTTTTGAAGAGTAGTGGTGAAAAGGCGTTTTGTGCAGGTGCTTCATTTGATGAATTGTCTTCAATTGAAAATCTGGAAACCGGAAAAGTGTTTTTTTCGGGCTTCGCACAGGTAATTAATGCCATCCGCAAATCACGGTGCCTGGTAATTGCCCGGGTACAGGGTAAAGCGGTTGGAGGAGGAGTGGGCCTTGCCGCCGCTGCCGATTATGCACTGGCACATGAATCGGCGTCGGTAAAACTATCGGAACTGGCGGTTGGAATTGGCCCGTTTGTAGTTGGTCCCGCCGTGGAACGTAAAATCGGTGTATCCGCGTTCAGCGCGCTTGCAATAAATGCAGCCGAATGGGAATCATCGGCATGGGCATTGAATAAAGGATTGTATGCACGGGTATATAAATCACTCGCTGAACTGGATGAGGCGGTATCAAAACTGGCAATGAACCTGGCCGCTTCAAATCCCGACGCGCTTTACCACCTTAAGCAGATATTCTGGAAAGGAACCTCCGACTGGGACACGTTGCTCTCCGCCCGCGCCGAAATAAGCGGCAAGCTGGTGCTTTCTGATTTTACACGTAACGCCATCGCCGGATTTAAAGCCGGTGCCAGGTAAGCAACATACGCTACTTGCCTATTACCGCATGCAGGATTATATTTCATATGCAGTAGTTCTTTTTGTTTTGTTACGCATAGTGTACTGGAACAGACTCGCCCTTTCACTAACGTTTCCGCAATTTGCTGCCATTATTTTCCCGGGTGTTAAATCAGAAATTGATAACCTGAAAAAAATACTGGTTACCAATAATAATTTTTACAGAGAACTTTCGGAAAAGGGCAGGCTAAAGTTTATTAACAAATGCTTTTCTTTTATGAAATCGAAACGGTTCATTGGCATGCAGGGACTTTCAATAACCGACGAAATGATTGCTACTATTTCGGGTACCGCGGCACAGTTAACTTACGGTTTGGATAAATCTACCCTGAGTTTTTATCACACCATAAAAATATTTCCTGAATCATTTTACTCAGGATTGCATGAACGGAACCTTAAAGGTGGTGCCAGCATTGGAGGAGTGTTGTTTTTTTCGTGGAAAGATTTTAAGGACGGATATGCCGATGACAACGATAAATACAATTTGGGACTTCATGAAATGGCACATGCGCTGCGTTTAGAGTTGCAGTATGGTAACGATTTTGATAAACGATTTGCAAATTACACCGACAACTGGCTCGAAATAGCCGTTCCCGAATTTGAAAGAATCAACCAGGGCAGCACCTCTTTTTTAAGGGATTATGCAGGAACCAATGTTGAGGAATTTTTCGCAGTATGCATTGAACATTTTTTTGAAGTCCCCGGTGAATTCCGTAAGGCGCTTCCCGACATCTACAACCATCTCTGTTTTTTGCTGAACATAGATCCATGTAATACAAAAAACAACTTCCGCCTTGATTCCGATTTTGCGAATTCAATCAATATCAACCGCGACCGGGTACCCATCCCGGCAAGGATTAAAAAAAATTACAAATACGACGCATGGCACTGGACATCAAACCTGGTTGTGGCCGGATTATTTGTTGCGGTTCCCATTATATTGGTTGTTGTTCCGAGAACGGTAGTACATGTTTCTACCATTGTATTGCTGATGGCCGCCATAGTAATAATTGTTGCATCATTCCGTAACCGGTTTACCAGGTTCGGAATCTATTTGTATCACCACCTGATACTGGTAGCCGTTACCGGTGTGGCCCTTCCGGTTGTTGCCATGTTGCTGGTGGCAAATTCATATTTTCACCTGGATCCCGAAATAAAGGAAATACCTGTGATGGAATCTTCCGTTTCCAGGATATCCTCATCTCAGGTTACAATAGAATTCCAGCTCTATGATAATGCCTACCAAAATTATCGCCGCATTCGTACCATCCATGTACCAATTGAAAAAGACTATCTGGCCAAAGGTTCGGCTTTAATTCTGGTTACCACACAAGGTATTCTCGGTTACGAAAATATCAGCAGCAGGAAGCTGGTTTATCACGGAGATACCCTGGAAATTCCCATAGCAAAGTATTGATTTATTACATTTGTACGCGATGAACAAAAATGCTGAAACATTAAAAAGTGCCGAAATTTCGGAAGAGCTGTTACTTAAGGCTTTCAGGCTTATGGCCACGGCCAGGGCGATGTCAGCCACTTATGAAATCAACAGTTCATTCACTGCCAGATATGTGCACGCCACTTCACGCGGTCATGAAGCCATACAAATTGCTACCGGTTTACAGCTTTTACCGCGCGATTATCTTTCGGCTTATTATCGTGATGATAGCCTGCTTTTATCCATAGGGCTGGAGCCTTTTGATTTGATGCTTCAGCTGATGGCCAAACGGGATGATCCGTTCAGCGGGGGCAGGTTGTATTACAGCCACCCGAGCCTGAACCGTTCGGATATGCCGCGAATTCCCATGCAGTCGTCGGCAACAGGCATGCAGGCAATTCCGGCTACCGGCATGGCTATGGGGCTGCAGTACCTCGAAAAATTAAATTTGTCGGAGTACAGCCACGGAGAATATCCTCTGGTGGTTTGTTCACTTGGAGATGCTTCAATCACCGAAGGTGAAGTAGCTGAAGCATTTCAGATGGCGGTTTTAAAAAAACTACCTATCGTTTACCTGGTACAGGATAACGAATGGGATATTTCGGCGCATGCAAAGGAATTCAGGGCCATGGATGCGACCGGGTATGCGGCAGGATTCAGGGGTTTGGAGGTAAGAACTATTGATGGTACCGATTTCATCCGTTCATATCAAACCATGCGCGAGGTTTTTTCAACAGTTCGCCACGAACGACGTCCTTTCCTGGTTCATGCAAAAGTGCCATTGCTCAATCACCATACTTCAGGGGTTCGTAAAGAATGGTATCGCGACGACCTCGAAGAACAAACTAAACGTGACCCTTATCCCAAATTCCGTAATCAGCTAATCGACTTCGGATTCACCGAATCATCACTGGTTGAAATTGAAAAAAATGCTGAAATAACCGTCCTCGAACATTTCAATAAATCGATGGCTTCGGAAGATCCAAAACCGGAGGATCTTTACAAACATGACTTTGCCCCAACCCTGGTTACTGAGGAGAAAGGTGAACGAGAACCTGCCGGTAAGGAAAAAACGGTCATGGTCGACTGCGCATTGTTCGCCGTGCAGGAACTTATGCACAAGCATAAGGAATGCCTGCTTTACGGACAGGATGTTGGACGAAGGCTTGGAGGTGTATTCAGGGAAGCAGCTACGCTTGCGCAGAAGTTCGGCGATGACCGCGTTTTTAACACACCTATCCAGGAAGCATTTATCATTGGCAGTACCGTTGGTATGTCGGCAACAGGATTAAAACCTATTGTTGAAGTCCAGTTTGCCGATTACATTTGGCCGGGATTGAATCAATTATTTACCGAAGTAAGCCGCTCCTGTTATTTGTCGAATGGGAAATGGCCTGTGAGTTGTATCATTCGTGTCCCCACAGGAGCATACGGCAGCGGAGGGCCATATCATTCATCGAGTGTTGAAAGTGTTGTAAGCAATATCCGTGGTGTAAAAATTGCATACCCTTCAACGGGAGCCGACTTAAAAGGCTTGTTTAAAGCAGCCTATTACGATCCTAATCCGGTGATAATTTTTGAACACAAAGGATTGTACTGGTCCAAAATAAAAGGCACCGAGGATGCCAAAACCATCGAACCCGATGAGCATTATATTATCCCTTTTGGCAAGGGTCGTAAAGTACTGGAATCGCAAAATGATTTAGCAGTTACCATTGTAACTTATGGTATGGGGGTTTACTGGTCGAAGACGGCTGCAAAGGAGTTTCCCGGGCAAATTGAAATCATCGATTTGCGTACGCTTCATCCTCTTGACGAAGAGATGATCATGGAATCGGTTCAAAAAAACGGGCGATGCCTGGTTGTTACCGAAGAACCGGTAAATAATTCATTCGCACAGGCGCTCTCTGGACGTATTGCCAAATTGTGTTTCAAATATCTCGATGCACCGGTTGATGTGGTTGGATCCGAGGAGTTGCCTGCCATTCCGTTGAATACCACTCTGGAAGCAACTATGGTTCCGAATGCGCAAAAAGTTGCAGCTGCTTTGGACATGCTTTTGAAGTTTTAACCGCACGAAACCTGCACTATCAGTAGCTTTCAGTGCCTAGTTATTAACAAAACATCCGTTTTATCAACAAAACATGGCATTTAGGGTGTTGAAACTTGTTGCTGACGGCACTTTCATTTACTTTCGTTTTAGTTAAGTTCTAACCATTAAAACAAAACAACATGAACAAAGGTGAATTAGTTGATGCTATTGCATCAGAAGCAAAAATCACGAAAGCCGATGCTCAGCGTTCGCTGGAAGCTTTCCTGAATGTAACCTCTAAAACCCTTAAGAAGGGCGATAAAGTAACCCTGGTTGGATTCGGAACATTTTCCGTCGCCAAACGCGCAGCACGGACAGGTCGTAATCCGCAAACAGGAAAAGAAATTAAAATAGCCGCCAAGCGTGTTGCTAAATTCAAACC
>CAZPKJ010000016.1:0-22677 GCA_964587075.1 uncultured Flavobacteriaceae bacterium
TTGGACATTCTCGTAAAAATCTCCTTTGGTAGAGAAGAATAGAAATATTTAATAAACATTTTGTGCTGATGTTGAAGAAACGGGAATGAAAAATGCCCAATATACAATATACAAACTGCTTTAAATGGAAATTGGACAATGGAAATTTGTTTATTGGACATTCTCGTAAAAATCTCCTTTGGTAGAGAAGAATAGAAATATTTAATAAGCATTTTGTGCTTATGTTGAAGAAACGGGAATGAAAAATGTCCAATATACAATATACAAATTGCTTTAAATGGAAATTGGACATTGGAAATTTGTTTATTGAACATTCTCGTAATAGGACATTCTCGTAAAAATGTTAATGCTTAAAATAAATTTCAAATGAGTAACGAAAAGCGAGAAAGAAAATATGATTTGGAAAATCGTCTGGTGCGATTCGTTGGATTGATCGGACAATTAACAGACAATCTAAAAGTGACTTATGAAAGTCAAAATATAAAAAAGCAAGTAATTCGAAGCAGTTCTTCTTCGGCATTAAACTATGGCGAAGCATTGGCGGCAGAATCCATGGCAGATTTTATTCACAAACTGAGTATTTGTCTTAAGGAACTTATCGAAACTCGGGTTGCAATAAAATTGATTCAGGCAAGATCGTTTTGTAAGGATACGGAAATAACAATAAATGCCAGCAAGGAATGTTCTGAGCTTATTGGAATCTTTTTTAAAAGCATTGATACAGCTAAGAAAAATATGCAAGTAAAAAATAACACAAAATAATACAGCCCATTTTGCCAGGATATAATTGATCAAAAATTGAATTATATACATTATAACCCCGTCGAAGCAGGAATCGTCCGGTACCCCGAAGAATATTTATTCAGTTCTGCAAGCGATTATGCAGGGATTAAAGGTTTGGTTAAAATTGAAATTATGTAATGTATCCGTAACTCATCCTCACCTGTGGCGAGGGTGCCGGCAACATTATTGTATAAGCCCTGGCAGCTTTTCGATGATTTTGTATAAATTCGCAGTTCCTGCCTGCTGAACATAATGACTCCGCCCGCCCAAATTACTATCCTGGTACCCGTATACAATGAGGAAGAATGCCTGGAAAAAGTATATCAGGAAATCACCCTTTTTTTGGATCAATCACCTGTGTCAACCGAAGTTTTATTCGTCAACGACGGGTCAACCGACCGCAGCGGCGACATCATCAGCACCATTTGCAGCCGCGACAGCCGGTTCGGCTTTATTGAACTCGATAAGAACCGCGGACTAAGTACCGCCATCAAAGCTGGCATCGACTCGTGTTCAACCGAACTTATCGGCTACATGGATTCCGATAATCAAACAACCCCTGTCGACTTTCTAAAATTTTTACCGTTCATTCCCGAATACGACATGGTTATCGGAATCCGCGCCAGACGAAACGACAGCATGGTAAAAAAACTGTCATCAATCATTGCAAACTGGTTCCGAAACGTCATGATTAATGATGGAATTCATGATACCGGGTGCCCGCTGAAACTTATGAAAACCCAATTTGCCAAACGAATGCCTTTCTTTGATGGTATGCACCGGTTTATGCCCGCTCTGGTACAACTTCAGCAAGGAAAAATAAAGCAGCTTCCGGTGCAACACTTCAGCCGTTTTGCAGGCGTCGCAAAATATAATTTGTTTAACCGCTTGCGAAAACCGTTTTTTGATACCCTGGCGTTCCGGTGGATGCGAAACAGGTATATACAGTATCACATAATCCGAAAAAGTGACTAACGTCATCATTCAGGCAATAGGCTATACAGCCCAGGCAATTTTTGGAACACGGTTTTTTATACAACTATGGGCCAGCGAACGGTCGGGCAAAGTACAGTCGCCGGCTATTTTCTGGCAGCTGAGCCTTGCAGCATCCGCGCTATTACTCATTTATAGTATCCTGGTAATGGATTTACCCATCATGCTCGGACAATTGCTTGGCTATTTTATTTATGTCCGTAATTTGATGATTAATAAAGTATGGAAGAAATTTCACGCGTCATTTCGTGTTTTTATCAAAGTCCTCCCCATTGCTGCCATATTCATAATCCTCAGTGGTGATTCTTACAGTATTCCTGACATCATCGATAATAATTCAAACATTTACCTGCTTATCTGGGGACTTGCCGGGCAGGCTCTCTTTACATCGCGATTTATCTATCAGTGGATCTACTCCGAGCGCAAGCAGGTATCGGTTTTCCCTTTGGGATTCTGGTTACTGAGTATCGGAGGTGCTCTTCTCATTTCTACATATGCCGCCTACATGAGTCTTTATCCCATCATTATCGGCCATGCGCTTGGAATCCTGGTATATGTAAGAAATCTCATGATCCACTTCAGTTTGCTTTCGCGTAAGCCCCGTGAATGATCAATATTAGTAGCAACTTTAGTACTTTCACAATACTATTTATTGAATGAAGGAAATGTTCACACCAAAAAAGCTGTTTTTGATATTACTGGTTTGCATTGCGGCATTCTTTTTTAACCTTCATGTCTTTGAACCCGATTTGATGGAAGCGCGGAATTTTACCACCGCACGGGAAATGATATCGGATAACAACTGGATCATTCCTACCATGAATGGTGAGCTCAGGCTCGAAAAACAACCGCTCGTTACTTGGTTTACAGCCTGTAGTGCGATGCTTGGCAACAGCATGACCAACCTTGCCATACTTCGACTTCCATCGGCATTGGCTGCTACCCTGATGGTATTGTTTTTTTACGGGATCTGTTTTGAGCTTACCCGCAAACGCGACTTTGCCTTTATTGGCGCCATCATTTTTGCTACCAGTTTGCTGGTTGTCCAAATGGCCAGAGTGAACAGCTGGGATATTTTTACACACAGCTTCATGACCGGTTCCATCTGGCTCCTGTTGCGTGCCATGTTACGTGAAGAGAGAAAACTCTTTACCTGGCTGTTTGCCGCATTGCTGATGGGCCTTTCGTTTTTTAGCAAGGGTCCGGTCGGATTTTATGCTATGTGGCTTCCGTTTATTATCGCTTTCGCAATGACCGGCAACCGCGTTAAATTTAAGAGAAACATTCCGCAACTGCTGGTTATGTTAGTAGTTGCTGCTGTTATTGGATTTGCATGGAATGCCTATATTTACCTGGCCATACCCGAGGACTTTAAAAAAATTATTGTGCAGGAAGCCTCTGCCAGGGGATCGAGACACATCAGGCCTTTTTATTTTTATTTGCATTTCCCGGCATATATCGGAATATGGACCGTACCGCTGCTGGCAGCTTTTTTTTATCGTCCCCTGCGGCGCAAAGTCATGGCTTCGGGATATTTTGGCTTTACCCTCATCTGGCTCCTTTCCGGCTTGATCCTCTTGTCGGTCATCCCCGAAAAGAAAGAGCGCTACATGCTTCCACTCGAAGTACCTATGTGTCTCATGGTTGCTTTTCTCATCCATGCCATATACCTCGAGTTCGTGCATGGCACCGAAACAATTAAAGAAATTGTACTTACCAGGTTACAGGGAATACTTGTAGGTTTATTATTCATGGCACTGCCGGTTATATCATTCATGGTGTTGAAATCAGATATTTTGAGTGTGTTCTATCTTGTCCCTTCCGCAGCTTGTGCGGTTCTTGCTGTAGTGGTTATCAAGAATTCAATCTGGCAAAAAGGTCTCAGGAGTTTCTTGGCAATTATGTACGGATCGGTGGCTTTGGTATTGTTTATTACGGTTTTTTATCTTCCGGTGATGGGTAAGAAGGTATATGGCACAAGTTTCAGTGATATTGCCATGATTCAATCGGATAATAACTTAATGAGCCTTCCTTTTATTTCGGCTGGCGAATTGAATATGAAAGTTATTTGGAGAATTGGTAAACCTGTTAAACCGGTTGATTTAACCAACTATGAATTTAAACAGCATGAAAAGGCTGTGGTATTCAGTTACACTCCTCTTAACAAGCTTATGGGGAATGAAAAGTTGTCACAGCTGAATGTGCATCATGCAGGATCATTCGACTGTAACCGGGGTGAAAAAAACTGTAATGTGTATGTCAATGTGGTTGAAAAGAATTAGCATATATTTTATTTTCACAGTTGCCTTGCCGGGATGCAGTAATGAAACTGTTCACGATGAGGCCGGTAAAAGCGCCGCTCTCCAGGTAAAGAATATCGGTCATGCGGGAAGTGGTTTTAATTACCTGGTCGCACCTTTTAACCCTTATCCTCCAAATAGTTTTTCATCGCTGAAGAATGCCATGCAAAACGGTGCCGATGGAGTCGAAGCAGACCTGCAAATTTCGGCCGACAGGAAACTGATACTGTTTCATGACCTAACCCTGGATGATATGACCCCACTTTCGGGGCGAATTCCTTTTCTGCCGGCAGATTCGGTGATTGGACTACCTTATACCAATGGATTTCCTTATGAGTATTTTCACTCCGATGAAGTGATATCACTGGAACAGTGGCTTGCGTATGCCGTTACGCTCACGCCGGCACCATATTTGCATCTCGATATAAAAATTATTGAGGGGCAGAATGAACAAAGTCTCTCTCTTATGACGGAACAGTTGGGGTTAATTTTATACAAGTACAGGTACCCCCTTGAAAAGGTTTTGGTAATATCGAACAATGAATTTTTATTGAAATATATTCAAAACACCCAAAAAAGTCTGCCTGTTGCCTTTGAGTCGGTTGATTTTGAAAATGCCATGCAATGGGCATTAACAAACCAATGCCGGAATCTTGTTTTTAATTACAAAGCGGTAAGCCGGTCACAGGTTGAACGGGCCCGGGCTGCGGGAATTCATATTATACTCTTTGGAGGAAAGTCGCGGAGCACCATAAATAAGATGGTAGCATTAGCTCCCGATTTTATCCAGTCCAATAACGTGAAGTTATTGTCGAATATTAAAAAACAGGTCAGATAGCGGCTCGATATATTTTATCATCTATCATCCTCGCCTGTGGCGAGGATGATAGAATATTCGAAAACGAAAAGTTATTGATTGGCAAGCGCCATTTGAAGTGCTGATATAACCTTCTCTTCATCCACATGGGTTTTTGGATCAAAATAGGTAATCAGTCGTCCCTGGCGATCGATGAGGTATTTTTGAAAATTCCATTTCACCGACGAATCCATAATTCCATTCTCCTCTTTTTCGGTTAAAAATTTGTACAATGGCGCCATGTCTTTCCCTTTAACCGAAATTTTTGAGAACATGGGAAAAGTTACTCCGTAATTCTTGTTACAAAACTCCTTTATTTGAGTTTCATCACCCGGTTCCTGACCAAGAAAATTGTTGGCGGGGAACCCCAATACTACCAGTCCCTGATCGCTGTACTGCTCGTATATTGATTGTAGTTCTTTATACTGGGGAGTAAGTCCGCATTTGCTCGCAACGTTAACAATTAAAACTACTTTTCCCTCATATCGCGATAAGGATACCGGATTACCATCAATGTCGTTCATGGTAAACGGATAAATGGTTTTGCTGCTGTTTTGATCCCGGGTCTGCAGGTAAGGGGCTACAAGACCATCAGCAGGTTTAAAAAAATTAAAAATTCCAAACATGAGCGTTACTAAGGTTAACATGAGTATAAGTTTTTTGTACATCTTCATAGACATACCAGTTGTGTTCATTCCAGTACATGGCCGGTAAATTCAATAAATGCTGTTTATGAACAAATGGTTAAGTAAAAAAGTTCATTAAAGCTTGTTTTTTACAGGGCATTAAGTTTTACCCCTCTAAAACAAATCACAGGCTTCAATTTTCGGAGACGCCATGACAATTTTTAAATTTCTTGCCGCTGCCACAGGGGCAGGGTTCATTTCGTCCTACTTTAGGTTCTGCTCTTACCGGCTGCGGGGCACGCTGGGCTTGCTGTGGCGCCCCCTCTTGACCGGCAGCCACTCCGGCACCAACCGGCACTTCGGCATGCGAAGTTTTTAGCTTACTCATATCGGTTCGCTGGGGCGGACGTGCCTCGCGAACGTTGGCCGGATCCTGTACGGGAATAAAGCCTTTATAAAGGAATGAAAGCACATCGCGGTTTATGGTTTCGAGCATTTTCTTGAACAGCTCGAACGACTCAAACTTATAAATCAGCAAGGGATCCTTTTGTTCATAAACGGCATTTTGTACCGATGTCTTTAACTCATCCATCTCACGCAAGTGCTCTTTCCAGGCATCATCAATTAAAGCCAGAGTTATGGTGCGTTCAAAAGCAGCTACCATTTCCATACCATGGGATGCATGTGCCTTTTTCAGGTTAACAATAACACTCACCTGCTTTATTCCATCGGTAAACGGCACAATAATATTCTCAACAGTTTGCCCTTGTGTATCGAACAGTTGTTTAATTACCGGGAATGCCCTTTCGGAAATCATTTTCGACTTGGCCAGATAATGTGTGTGCACGGCTTTATAAATAGCATCGGTCATTTCTTCGACACGGGCTTTTGTAAAATCGGTTTCATTTACCGGTGGTTCCATGGCAAATGCACGTAACATTTCTATCTTAAACTCATCATAATCGCGATGAGCGGCAAACGAGTTTGCTATGGATTCACTCAAATCATAGCGCATGTTGTCGAGGTCGAGCGACAACCTTTCGCCAAATAGAGCGTGGCGCCTTTTGCGGTATATTACTTCACGCTGCGAATTCATCACATCATCGTACTCAAGTAAACGCTTGCGGATTCCGAAATTATTCTCCTCAACTTTTTTCTGGGCACGTTCAATCGATTTGGTGATCATGCTGTGTTGAATCACTTCACCCTCCTTAAGCCCCATTCTGTCCATCAGCCTCGCTATCCGATCCGAACCGAAAATACGCATCAGGTTATCTTCGAGTGAAACAAAAAACTGTGTTGAGCCCGGATCACCCTGTCGACCCGAACGGCCCCGTAGCTGGCGGTCGACACGACGCGACTCATGCCTTTCGGTACCAACAATGGCCAAACCACCCGCTTCTTTTACGCCTTGTCCCAGTTTAATGTCGGTACCACGGCCGGCCATGTTGGTGGCTATGGTCACCGTTCCGGCCTGACCGGCTTCGGCAACAATTTCAGCTTCGCGCTGATGTTGTTTCGCGTTCAGTACATTGTGCCTTATCTGACGGAGCTTGAGCATTCGGCTCAGCAATTCGGATATTTCTACCGACGTTGTTCCAACCAGCACGGGCCTTCCGGCTTTGGTGAGCGATTCAATTTCCTCAATAACCGCATTGTATTTTTCACGCACCGTTTTGTACACCAGATCCTCACGGTCGTCGCGTACAATTTTACGATTGGTAGGAATAACTACTACATCCAGTTTGTAAATCTGCCAGAATTCACCCGCCTCAGTCTCAGCCGTACCTGTCATACCCGCCAGCTTGTGATACATGCGGAAATAATTTTGTAACGTAACCGTAGCGTATGTTTGTGTGGCCGCTTCAATTTTTACATTTTCCTTTGCTTCAATCGCCTGGTGTAATCCGTCGGAATACCGGCGCCCCTCAAGTACACGTCCGGTTTGTTCATCTACAATTTTTACTTTTCCATCGGCAAGGATATATTCAACATCTTTTTCGTAAAGCGTGTATGCTCTCAGCAGTTGGTTAATGGTATGAATGCGCTCCGACTTTTGCGAAAACTCGCGCATGAGCGTATCTTTCTTTTCCAGTTTCTCGGAATCCGACAGATTTGATTTTTCAATTTCGGCAACCACGGCACCAAAATCGGGAAGGACAAAAAATTCGTTGTCTTCGCCGGTATTGGTTATAAGGTCGATACCCTTTTCGGTAAGTTCGATAGAGTTATTTTTTTCATCAATTACAAAATAGAGCTCCGCATCAGCCTTTGGCATCTCCTTTTGCTGATCCTGCATGTAATAGTTCTCCGTTTTTTGTAACAACGCACGAACACCCTGTTCACTTAAAAATTTAATAAGTGCTTTGTTTTTGGGTAATCCGCGAAAGGCGCGTAACAGCGGAAGCCCTGCCTCATCGTCTTTTCCTTCAGCTATTTTTTTCTTCGCGTCGGTAATAACGGTATTAATATACGTTTTTTGGGTGTTCACCAGTTTTTCAATCCGGGGCTTCAGGTTAAAAAATTCGTGGCTGTCACCTCTGGGTGTCGGACCCGATATGATAAGAGGTGTTCGCGCATCATCAATCAAAACCGAATCTACCTCGTCAACGATGGCGTAGTGGTGCCCGCGCTGAACCATGTCTTCGGGCGACCTGGCCATATTATCCCTCAGGTAATCGAATCCGAATTCGTTGTTGGTGCCATAGGTGATATCGGCCAGATATGCTTTCCGACGTTCATCCGAATTTGGCTGGTGTTTGTCAATACAATCAATGGTCAATCCCAAAAACTCAAAAATAGGTCCGTTCCATTCGGAGTCGCGTTTTGCCAGGTAATCATTCACCGTAACAATGTGAACACCTTTCCACGCAAGGGCATTCATATAAATGGGCAACGTAGCCACCAGGGTTTTCCCTTCACCGGTAGCCATCTCGGCAATTTTCCCCTGGTGAAGCACGGCACCACCAATAAGCTGAACGTCGTAATGAACCATGTTCCAGGTTACCGGGATGCCGGCAGCGTCCCAGGTGTTCGACCAAACCGCCTTTTCACCCTGGATCTTTACATAGTTTTTCCGCACCGATAAATCGCGGTCATGATTGCTTGCAGTAACCGTAATTTGTGTTTCATTTGTAAACCGTCGTGCCGTTTCACGCACTACCGAAAAAGCTTCGGGCAGCATTTCACTCAGCAGTGTTTCAATTTCTTTGTTCTCATCCTTACTCAGTTCATCAATTTTCCGGTACAAATCCTCTTTTTGATTGAGATCCATTTCAGGATCGGCATCTATGCTGCTGTTGATGCTGTTTATTTCATCCCGGATTGATTGAACTTGTTGTTGAATCCGTTGCCGAAACTCGTCAGTTTTAGCACGAAGTTCATCGTTACTTAGCGCACTGATAGCTTTTTCAGCTTCTTTGATTTTTTGTACCAATGGAACAAGTTCCCTTAAATCGGTTTCCGATTTATTTCCAAAAAGTTTCGAAAGGGATTTATTAATGAAATCGAGCATTTTATTGTTATTTAATGAACTGGATGGCAGGTGAATATATAAGGTCGGCAAAGGTACTCAATTAATGAATATGCTAACATTATATGGGTGGTATTATTTGGAAATGAACATATTGCGGAAAAATTGCAACTATTTCAAATATTGAAATTTAATGTTGCTCTGTTATAATGCCACAGTAACAGATAAAAAGGTAAAGAGTTGCTTATTTCTTTTTGTATACCCAAGCATCGGGTACCGTGTTCGATTTGAACTCTGCCAGAGCATCCTGAATTTGGACAGGGCTGTTGGAACTTAAAAGGCTCACAAGGTACAGTCCGGCTTTGTTTTGGCCAATTACAATTGCTTCAATATTGTTTTTTGCCTTTAAATCGCCGGCAAAATTGTTAGCATTGGTCAACGACCTGAAACTGCCTCCAATGATGTGGTATGTCAGTGTGTTTCCGGCACCAGAAATTGCCGGAGCTGCAGGTTTATTTGATTTCGCTATGGAAACTTCAGGCGCCACTGCCTCCTTCACCTCCTCAGCAGCCGGTAACTCTTCTGCCTGCGCCACAACACCGGAGTTTTCATTCGAAACAGCTACTGTTTCGTGTTGCTTCAACGGCGGAGGTGTTTCAAAGGGCGAAGGATAATGAATGGTAATGGGATGGGCTGACTGATTTTCGCCTTTTATATCGTCAATAAACTCGTTGATTCGTGAAAAGGGAAGCAATGTACTCAGGTTGGAGTTCACCTGTTCTAAAACCGGGGGAACCATAAGCAGAAGTGCCAGCACGGCAGCTGCCGGGATAACTTCCAGTACATTCCACCTGAACTTAGCAGGCTTGCGTCTGTTTTCGGCTACAACTTCATCCGGTTCAGTTTCGAGGTATTCCTCCAAATCGTGGGCTTTTTCAATCTTTTTAATGACCGGAGCATGCACCGGAGAGAGTCCGAAAGAGTCGATAAGGTAATTCACATGCTGGTCGGGAAGGAACTGCAGGTTTTTTTGTTTGTCAATAAATAAAACGCCTACATTTTCAATCTTCAGCCGTTTGCCCTCATCCATATTTTGCCTGGCAAGGTCAACAAATTCATTGATAACCCGTACCGATTCACTGTAACTCATAACTTCACGCTGGGCTATGTGATTAGCCAGCAGCCCATCATTATTTTTTAATGATGCGTTAAAAGCCAGCTTTTTAGACGGTGGACTAATCACATTGAGTGCCGGATTGATACCGGCAGGATGATAATGAGCAATAAACCCTCCTAACCCGGTAACAATCACGCAATCGTGATTATAAAGTAATTCACTGATGTATCCGTCGAGTTTCAAACGCCAAAAGTTTTGCCGCTAAGTTAAGGCATTTAATTTGAAATGCTCACAGTAAAAGGGATAAAAATGCCATGAAAAAAGTTATTTTCCGGCTGGCATTTCGCTTTCAACACGACGGATATCATCGGGCGTATCTATGGCCAGATTTGAAAATGTTGTTAATGCGGTTTTTATCGAATACCCATGTTCGAGCCAACGCAATTGTTCAAGCGATTCGGAAATTTCGAGTGTTGTGCGTGGCAGGGAGGCGAGCTGAGCAAGCACGTTGGCACGATAACCATAAATGCCTACATGTTTTAAAAACCGCCCCTCCTTTATCAATACGTCCTCCAGCGATTCGGAACAAAAAGGAATGGGTCGCCGGCTGAAATATAACGCATTTCCGTTTATATCAACTACTACTTTCGGAATATTTACATGATGCAGTTCCCGTTTATCATTCACTTTTTTTACTAGCGTGGCAATTTGAACGGAATTATTTTCGAAACAGCCTATAACCTGATCAATTTGTTCCGGATAAATATAAGGTTCATCACCCTGAATATTTACAACCACATCGTACCTGTTGTTCATACCGGCTGCTACTTCCGCGCACCGGTCGGTACCACTTTCGTGGGATGGTGAAGTCATGATAACATTTCCGCCAAACGAATGCACATGATCGGCTATCCGCTGGTCGTCGGTGGCAACAACTATAAAGCCGGCCCGTCTGCAGCGAGAAGCCTGTCGATACACACGTTCAATCATGGAAACACCGTGTATGAGTGCCAGCGGTTTTCCGGGAAACCGGGTGGATGCATATCGTGCAGGTATAATTCCTAAAACTTTCATTTTGAATGTGAAGCTAATTGCATCGTCAGACGTGCCAGGCAGTAGGAAAAAAAGTGCAGCTGGTCTGATGGATTATCGGTGCCCGTATGGAGGCTTTTGTGAAACTTCTCCCAAAGCAGCGGGCTCGCGTTTTCGGTTGGTATGCAATAGTACAAAGGCGAGTTCCGTATCCGGGTGTAAATCATGATCACCCCGCAGGGCTTTGCTTCACCGGTGCGATACATGATCTTAAATTCGATTTTCCTTTCAGGATCCTCACAGCCTTCCGCATCAACCAGGTGGTACCCCTCCCGGGTATCGAGTTTTGCCTGAAGCTGAATCTTATATCCAACAGCCCCATAGTTGTATTCGGCCTCCGTAGTAGGCGCAACTATTTGTGAAACAGCACTTAACGATAAAAGTTGGAATACTGTGAATGCCAGGGTCAGGTGCGGGAATTTCATGATTCAGCTAATTTACAGGGTGGTAAAAATAGACAATCGCTTTAACACCACAGGCCGGGCAGCCGGTTAATATATTAAAACGCAGGCTTCTCTTACAGGTCGAAAAAATAATTCATGCAACCCGGGGCACTTTATTGCGTTACGCTCCCCTGATTTACGAGTTATTATTATGAAGCGACAAGGAAGGGAAACCGGCATATCAGCAAACAACCAACAGGCGATTAAGCAGGTGAAGCGCGAAAAATTTCAGGAAATTGTTAAAGAAACAATTGGTGAATTGTACAGTAACCCTCGTTTTTGGGATTTTTTTAAATCGTTTAATGAGGACTCGGTACACGATTTTATAATTGAGTATGCTTCTAAGAAAGCATGGTACCTGGTTAATGGTGAACGCATTCTTTCAGGCCGCGATTCGGAGCATTTCCGTTTCCGGGATATAGCATATTTATGCCTGTGGGAGATACAGCAAAAGAAACTGTTTAATATGCAGAGTGAATGGCGCGCGGGCCTCATAGAAATTGAGGAAATTAAAACCACGCGTGACTTTTTATACTGGGAGCGTGCCATTGCGCGATGTCCCTTCCTGGAACCCATTAACGCAGGCGAAGTGGAGCTCTATAAATCGTACCTGAATTCCGATTCCTATTGTGAAAAGAACTGGTTTTACAACTGGCAGGATTATGATATTTTCCGCAGTGAAGGTTCGGCAGAGCAAATTGTTCCGGCCTGGTACCGGTATTACGATGAAAAGATTGGCACCGGCTACTTGTCGCTGTTACCCGATAAAAAAGGTTTGGATGAAAAGGAATGCTTTAATGCCTGGTGCGAATCGTTCGGATTTGATGATGGCGATATAGAAGATGACAAACAGTCGCGGCCGTTACCCAACCTGCACCTGAATTTCGAAACCCTGAACTTTTTTATTCAGACTTTCGAAAGCAGGCAGGTATATAAATATTTTGAAGCGGCCGAATGCCCGCCCGACCATGTTCGGGGCGACAAGGAACTGGACGATGCCATAAAAATATTGAAACATGCACCGCATCATACCAGTCTGCCTCAGGTTGGCAACTGGCGTGAAGCGATTATTCAGGCAGCCACACAAATAAAAAAGGAGTATATCATTTCCAATCTCTCGCTGGCATGGGACGACTATTTGTTCCGCCTGCAGTCGGGCATTGCGTTCGACGAATCCGAATCGGATCATTCGTTTCAGGAGTATTATGAGAGCGCCATGGTTTACCGGCAAAGAATCAGTAAAGGGCAGGAAATTCTGGCGAACCGCAGGTAAACTTCAGAGCAAACAATTTTAAAAGCCGGCGTTATTTTTTCAGCACATCGCTGACGAATCAAAATCTGATATTCAGTTGCAGCGCATAATTCCGTGGCGGTTGCATATCGGCAGGCCTTCCCATATATTCATGATTGAATAAATTGCGGGTGATAAAGGAAATCCGGAACTGTTCGGTTACCCGGTATCCAACACGAAGGTCAAATACCCAGTCACCGTAATCGTGTTGCTCGCGGTAATGTTTTACTCCCGGAATGGTGAAGTCGCTTTCAAAAACAGCGTCAATATTTTCCATAAAGCTGTTGTACCGTGCGCTCAGTCCCAGCATGACTTTTCCGGGATTAACTTCTACATCACCTTTAAACAAATGTTTGTACCGGTATTTTAGTATGTTGTAATTGGCCGAATTTTTCAGAGTATCTTCAGCGGCATTAAAATCAAGCTGTATGGGGTCAATGTACGTATATCCGCAAAAGAGCGAAACGGGAACCTTGCCAATTTTACCATCTCCGTTAAGGCCGATATCATAACCGGTAATTCGTGTATTTCCAACATTCACCGATTGAAAACCAAATCCAAAAGTTGGAGGCACCAGCGGTCCGTAACTTCCAAAAGTAAATTCCATCATGTCGGTATATTCGCTCCAGAAATATGCCAGATCGAGGTAACCCTGCCAACCGCCAAGACGGAAACCCTGTTTCAAACCTACTTCGGATGTCCAGCCCGTTTCTGATTCAATACTGTCATTAGGATAAATTACAATATTTCCCACCTGGGTACTTACAAACCTTTCGGCAATGGAAGGGTAACGGTATCCCTCGCCATAAGAAGCACGGACGTGAGTATGTTTGAATACTTCCACATTTATCCCGCTTCTGATAACAGGAATGGTTTCCTTGTTACCCCCATCAATTTCATTCGACTCAATTCTCCCGCCAAGGGAAAGATTTATTCGCCAGAATTTTAAATCAGCCTGTCCGAAGGCCGCCATATTGTTGGCATAATGATCTTCATAAAGTTCACTTTTAATGTCGGAATAAGAATCGAGGATTCCCAGGGTTACCGTAAGCAGGTTGCCAAATCGTTTCTGATACTGGTACTCGGCATAATATGATGAGGCGAAGGACTCCTGATTGGTATTGTTCCGGTTAGCCGATTTGAAGTAGCGCGACCTGAGTTTGTGGGTGCTGCCTTTTGGTCCCGAATAGGTAAGGTATGGATCAATACTGGTTCGGGTAGTTTCGTACAGGCTGATGGTTGTAGTTGAATCGTTAAGGCCACCTTGCGGGATGTAGGCTCCGGTTGAATCGTTTTCCCAGAGGAGAAATAATCCTCCTTTCGAAAACATGATATTGGCGTTGATGCCGGCGTACAATCCCTGTACTTTACTGAAGCGGTAACGGGTGTTCATGTTCATCCGGTAGCGCTCTTCATTATCGCCCTGTTTGTATCCATCATCGCGAAAAACATTTCCTCCAAAAACCAGGTCGAATTGTTTTACTTGTTGTTTGTGGTTAAAGCTCAGGCCCTGCTGCTTTTGAATTTTGTTTCCCCACCACTGCAACTGTTCACGTTTGGTATCGCCATACCAGCCGGTGAACCAGTTAATAGTTGATTCGGGTTTCGATTTGGGATAAGCGGTTCGCACATTGATTACTCCATTCATAGCCGATGATCCGAACAGTGCCGATGAGGCACCTTTAATAATTTCAATCTGATCGATATTTTCAACAGGCAGAAAACTCCACTTAACATCACCGGCATCCGATGCGAGCATGGGCAAATCGTCAACCAGCAGCAGAACCCGGCTGCCTGCTCCATAACTAAATCCGCTGCCGCCTCTGATATTTGCCTGGCCATCTATTACCACAACTCCCGGAACCTGTTCCATAACAACATCCATGGAAACAGCATTGGTATTTTCAATCAGTGATGGTTTAATGACCTCCATCGAAACCGTTACTTCTTCAAGTTTTTGTTCAAACTTTCCGGCACTAACAACCACGGTATTTAAAAGTGTCGACTCCAGTGCCAAATCAATATTTAAAATACGCGCTTCGGCAGGGGCTATCTGCAGTTGCCTGGTTTGGGTTTTATATCCAACAAACCGGTAATCGACCCGTATGTCTCCCGCGGGAACATCAAATGTGTATTTCCCGTTTACATCGGTTACGGTACCGGTTACACCATTAATAATTACGTTTACCCCGATAAGTGGTTCTTTTCCGGCCGCGTCGCGAACTACACCCATCAAAACTCCTTTGTCCTGGGCAAACACACTGAAGCACGAACAAATTATCGTCAGCAGCATAACGGTTGATTTCTTTAGCATAAACGCTCTTTTTATTATTTTTGCGAAAGATACTTTTTATTTTAATTTTTATGAAAGATGACCTTTTAATTCAGCGCATCGCCCTTACCCTTATTGATGGTGTAGGAGATGTGCTCGCCCGACAGCTTATCAGTTATTGCGGAAGTGTAGAAGGGGTTTTCAGGGAAAAACGAAGGATGCTGGAGAAAATCCCCGATATAGGGCCCAAAACGGCATCGGCAATAGCTGCATTTAACAATTTTAAAAGGGCCGAAAAAGAGCTTCAGTTTGTCAGGAAGCACCAGGTTTCGATGTACTTTTTTCTGGATGAAAATTATCCGGCCCGGCTGAAACATTGCGTGGATGCTCCAATCCTGCTTTACAGCAAAGGTAATGTCGCGTTGCATGCGTCCCGAATGGTTGCCGTAGTTGGTACCAGGAATGCAACCGAGTATGGCAAATCGTTTACACAGCAACTGGTTGAAGAGCTTGGAGCAATGAAGGTTGTGGTAGTTAGCGGGCTCGCCTATGGAATTGATATCGCCGCACACAAAGCTTGTATTCAGCACCAGGTAAGAACTATTGGTGTTGTAGCTCACGGCCTCGACAGGATATATCCGCGTTCACATGATCAGGTGGCCCGAAAAATTGTTTCGCATGGCTGCCTGGTTACCGAACATGTAAGCGGAACCGATCCCGACAAAGAGAACTTTCCAAAGCGGAACCGGATTATTGCCGGTTTGTGTGATGCCGTTGTAGTAGTGGAAGCAGCTAAAAAAGGGGGTGCGTTAATTACCGCCGAACTGGCCAATTCATACAACCGGGATGTGTTTGCTTTGCCCGGCCGCGTCAGTGACCCTCACAGCGAAGGGTGTAACATCCTTATAAAGTCAAACCGTGCCGCACTTATTCAGTCTGGTTCCGATATAAGATATATTATGGGTTGGGATGATGATAATGCTAACTCTAAAACCGTCCAGCGAAAGCTGTTTGTTGAGTTAAGTGGTGACCAGAAATGCATCTATGATTATCTTGAACAAAAAGGCGGCGCGCAAATGGATTCAATTATGCTGGAAACAGGTTTTACACAAAGTAAGATTGCGGGAATTTTATTGCAACTGGAGTTTGACGGCCTGGTAAAATGTTTACCGGGCAAAATTTTTCGGTTGGTGTAATTTGCAATGGAAGTAATAACTTTTACATCGGGAGTTCAAAAATTGCAAACAACAGGATTTCGATTTTGTGTGCGTGGTTTATGAACGGCTGATACATTTTATCCGGATACATAACCATGAGGTTTATTGTAATGTTCTCACATCCCGGCACTCAACAAAATAGTTGTCGGCAGAATCGTGATTCATGCAGGTAGTGGTATTTCTGTTACCTTTGCAATAAAATCGAAGGATCTATGTATGATACTTTAAAACCGGTTCTTGAAAAAGAACTTTCCGAAATCAGGGATGCCGGATTGTATAAATCGGAACGTATTATTACCACACCACAAGGGGCCGACATCGGACTTTCGGATGGCAAACAGGTAATTAATTTTTGCGCCAACAATTACCTGGGGCTGTCGTCGCACCCGAGTGTGGTACAGGCGGCCAAACACGCCATCGACACCCACGGCTATGGTATGTCGAGTGTACGGTTTATTTGTGGTACGCAGGACATTCATAAAACCCTCGAACAAAAAATTGCCGGCTTTTTGGGTATGGAAGATACCATATTGTACGCGGCCGCGTTCGATGCCAACGGTGGAGTTTTTGAGCCGTTACTCAACGAAAGTGATGCCATTATTTCGGATGAGCTGAATCACGCGTCCATTATTGATGGGGTACGTTTATGCAAAGCGCAACGCTACCGGTACAGACATAATAATATGGAGGACCTGGAAGAACAACTAAAAGCCACCATGCACCTGAGGCATCGCATGATTGTGACCGATGGTGTTTTTTCAATGGATGGTACCATAGCGCAGCTCGATAAAATTTGTGACCTCGCCGATAAGTACAAAGCTTTGATCATGGTGGATGAATGTCACGCATCGGGTTTCATGGGTGAAAACGGAAGGGGAACCCACGAGCACCATCAGGTAATGGGGCGCATTGATATTATTACCGGAACACTGGGTAAGGCACTTGGTGGTGCACTGGGAGGATTTACATCAGGCAAGAAGGAAATTATAGAAATACTGCGCCAGCGTTCGAGGCCCTACCTGTTTTCGAACTCCCTGGCCCCATCCATTGTAGGTGCATCTATCGCAGTACTCGATTTATTAAGTACTACCAGCGACTTACGGATCAAGTTATGGGATAACACCAGATATTTCCGGGAGCAAATTTCAAAGGCCGGATTTGATATTAAACCGGGTACCCATCCTATCGTACCTATTATGCTTTATGAAGCCAAGCTGGCCCAGGAGTTTGCCTCCAGGTTGCTGGATGAGGGCATTTATGTGATCGGCTTTTTTTATCCGGTTGTGGCTAAAGGAAATGCCCGGATCAGGGTTCAGATATCGGCCGCCCACGAAAAGCATCATATCGATAAAGCACTTAACGCGTTCTCTAAAATTGGAAAAGAATTAGGGGTAATTAAATAAAAGCACTTTTCAAATAGCTGATATTCAGTAAAGAATAATTCAAATTATTGTAACCCCGGCATAAAATCGCCGTATAATCCCCCGTTGAATTTGTACCTTTTATTTGAGTAATCTCCAGGCAACAGGTTGTTTTTGAAGTCAAAAACAAATCTTGGCAGAGATGAAAAACTTTAACAAAGTGATTAAAATGGCTGTGACGGCCATTTTACTATCGGTAACTTGTACGTTTACGGTACAATCAGCCACCGTAAGAGCTGTTCAATCAGGGTCATGGGAAAGTTCCAGTACCTGGCAAAGCGGAGTGTTTCCGGCGGCCGGCGACTCTATCGTTATACCCGTTGGAAAGATTGTTGAGGTCAGAGCACAGGAAGATTTTTCGACAAGCTCATTACCCATGCGGATTAATATCTTAGGGGAACTGACATTCCAAACCGGAAAGAAGCTTATTCTCCCGCACGGATCTATCATTTATCTTCAAATCAACGCATATATTTCAGGTGGAAATGGTGGCGGAAGTTCAAACCTGATTCAGGTTGGAACAACCGTGGTATGGACTGCAGGACAGGGAACCATTACCGGATATCTCGTTTTACCATCGAGCCCGTTACCGGTTGAGTTAGCCTCTTTCACCGGAACGCCCAATGCCGATAATACATGTGTGTTGCTTCAATGGATAACCGTAGCGGAAGTAAACAACCACTATTTTGATACGCAACGCAGCTTTGACGGACTGGAGTTTGAGTCGCTGGGCAGGGTAGAGGGTCACGGCACAACATCAAATGGCGCACAATATGAATTTGATGATTGTGCACTACAGGAGTCAAAGTATTATTACCGGCTCAAGCAGGTTGATTATGATGGGAAGTACAAATTTTCTCCTGTGATCAGGGTGGTGCTGAAAAAGTCGGGGCGTAACAGCTTTAAGTTTTACCCCAATCCCGCATCCAGTGAATTGTCGCTGTTATTATCGGATATTGATAAAAATTCAGCACTAACCATTTTCATATACAACTCAAGGGGCTTGATGGTATCCAGGACCGAAATAGTGGTGTCGCATGGCGAGAATATCATTGATTTACGAAATCTTATCCAGCCACTTCAAAAAGGAATTTACAATTTCATCATTCATACCGGTGAAGAATCCTTTTCGGAAAAGGTGGTTATCAACTGATTCACATCTCTCATCCCTCAAAGGGCTTACCGGACTACCATGTATTTCCGGTACTTTTTAGCAACCTTAAGTCTGTTGATCCGTAAAGAGCTTTTGATTTGATACAACAGCTGATTCCTTCATGGAATTCATGCATAACTAAAGGTGAGCCATGAATATTACCAGTCTAAAGTTTGTTTCATTATTTCTTTTATTGTCGTCATTGGTATTGGCGACATCCGGTTTTGGAATTACCAGGTCGGCCGTGAGTTCAGGGAACTGGTCGTCGGGTTTAACTTGGTCGGGTGGTGTTGTGCCCTCGTGTGGTGATTCGGTGCTGATTGGAGCGGGTATTGTAATACAGATGACGGCGATAGCCGATCATTCAGTGTGCAATGGTGCCATGTATGTGTATGTAGGCGGCACTTTAAATTTTCAAACGGGGAAAAAATTACGTTTACCCTGCGGATCGAAAGTGGTTATTGGTTCAGGCGGACTGATATCGGCAGGAACCGGCGGAGGCAACTCAAACCTGATTGATATTTGCAATTATACAGTTTGGCATGCCGCGCAGGGAAACCTGGCCGGCCCTGCAACTCTGCAGTTTAACCCGTTGCCGGTTCAATTGATTCATTTTTCAACAAGTCCTAACCGCGACGGCGTTATGCTGTCGTGGCTCACCGCCTCCGAGATAAACAACAGGCATTTTGTGATTGAAAAAGGAAAAGATGGAATCTTATTTGAAGAACTGGGCCGAGTGGATGGTGCAGGAACAACTTCAACGATAAACTCCTATCAGTTCACCGATAAAAATCCCTATGAAGGATTGCAGTACTACCGGCTGGTTCAGCACGACTATGATGGAAGAAAAGAAGTTTCGAGAATGGTTGCCGTAAGGTGGAACAGCATGGTAGATTTTCACGTGTATCCCAATCCAACCCGTGGTGAAATATATGCCAACATCAGCCCTTCACTGGCGGGACAAAAAGGCAGTATTATTATTAACAACGCGAATGGCAAACTGCATTTCGAAAAGAATATAGAATTCGATGAAACTACTAATGGGATCAAATTGCTGTCCTCCAAAGAATCGCTTAAGCCGGGTAATTATCTAATAACACTCAACGTAAACGACAAATCCTACTCGCAATTTATAATGTCGAAGTAAACTGCCATTAACACCTGGTGTTATCAGTGCTATTGCGGATTAAGCCGCTTTTTATCACGTTGCCCTATTTATCGTTTGAAAAAGTAAATTTGCATCCATGACGTTATCGCCATGGAAGGTATTTCTGTTTCTGATTTCCGCGCTGCTGGCGTGCACCTTATTTTCATTTATAACGGAAAAAGTATCTGGCAAACAGGATGAGTTGTGTTTTTCCATGGGCAGCTACAATCCATGCCTCCGGTTTTTTACCCTGTCGGAAATTTCAGGCTACGATGCTTACCGGAAGGATAAAATGGAAGTACTGAACCGTATATCGCGCAAGCAGGAACAGGATAGCCTGCTTGCCGCTACCACAGTTCAGTTAAATTCGCTGGAAGACAGTTTAAACAGGATGATATTCATTGCCGACAGCGAGCCTGAAAGATTTTGGCTTCCTGCCCGCGGCCGAAATTATTGGGATGGGATTTTTCATGAGTGGGAACAATTGAAAAAGGAGAAGAAAACCTTCCGCATTTTACATCACGGCGATTCACAAATTGAAATGGACCGCATTACTGCGATGATCCGGAAAAAATTACAGCAGCGTTTCGGAGGTTCGGGCCCCGGTTATTTACCTCCACTGCAGCTGATACCATCCATGACAATGGCACAATCGGCATCACAGAACTGGCGTCGTTACATTTGTTATGGTGTTTCCGACGATCGGGCCCCACATCGCGATTATGGTTTTTCGGGAATGGTTTTCAGATTTGATTCGGCACATGCTTCTGTGAGTATCAGTTCAAGGAACCGGAATGATTCTCTGTTGAGCCGGTTTGAAACCGTGAAAGTTATTGCAGGACGGATATCAGCGCCGTTACACATTACTGTATCGGCAAAAGGAAATAATTTTCACGAAACTTTATACCCTTCCTTAACCGGACAAATTGCCGGGTTTAGGTTAGCCGGTATGCCCTCGTCGGTCACGGTTTCATTTTCGGGTGATACCACCAGTGAAATTCATGGAATTGCCATTGATGGCGAATATGGAATTGCCATGGACAACATACCCTGGCGCGGCTCGAGCGGACTAACCTTTACTTCTATCAGCAGGAGTTCACTACAGAATAATTATAGTTTACTGAATGTGAGAATGGTCATTTTGCAGTTTGGCGGCAACAGTGTTCCTTATATAAAAAGCGAGAAGTCGTTGCAGGAGTTTGCGGATGGTTTTAAAAAGCAGCTTCGTCATCTGCTTTCGGCCGATTCAACTCTAAAATTATTGGTAATTGGCCCCGCCGATATGTCGTACAATAATAAAGGTACCATGGAATCTTATCCAATGCTTGAAAAAATAGTTGATGTAATGAGAAGGGTAACTGTTGAATCGGGAGGAGCGTTCTGGAGCATGTATCATGCAATGGGAGGTCACAACAGTATGGTGAATTGGGTTGATGCCGATCCTCAGCTGGCTACACCCGATTACATTCATTTTACGCAGCGTGGAGCCGATAAAGTAGCCGCGTTGTTTTACAGCGCACTCGAAAAGGAATATGAAATCTATAAGAAAAGGAAGGAACTTGATGAACGGAAACAGCCCTAAGGTTTTAATTATTTTATTATATCTGTGTTTAATTCAGTTAACGGTATCGGGCCAGACTTTTTACGACAGAAGCGAAAAGTATCCGTTCATCCGATATGATAAAAACCATATCGATTTTCCCGGCGACAGCTCAGCCTTCATTAACTTTATTCGTAAGTATAAAGTACTGGCCGAATCAAATTTAGGTTCTGTAAACATGGTACAAATTGGTGGTTCACATGTACAGGCGGATATGTGGACCGGAAAGGTTCGTGAAAACTTTAATGTTATACTTCAACAGACTGAAAGCACAAGAGGAGTTTTTTTTCCTTACAAAGCAGTTAAAACAAATGGGTCAATGCAGTTTGATGTGGCTTTTGATAAGCCCTGGGAGGGATTCAGGTGTGTTCGGTTGCAGCAGCCTGATGATGTAGGTATGACGGGATGGATCGCTACCGCACGCGATAGCGGACAGTTTATTGATATTACTTTCAGGAACGATACATCAAGCAGCAGTTACTTTGATAAGTTGCGCATTTTTCATAAAAAAAATGACAGCACCTTTTCTTGTACAATTACCGTGGGAGATACAACTTTTGTTCCGGTTTATGTTGATTCATGCGGTTGTTCCGAAGTGGTAACCGGTTTTGCCACGAACAGATTTGTATTAACCGTACATAAAACTGACACTTTACAGTCACATTTTGCTCTTTACGGGTTTCAAACCATCCTTCAAAAACCATTGCTAACTTTTCACTCCATTGGGGTTAATGGCGCGTCACTTTCCTCATATCTGAATTGCAATTTGTTTGCCAGGCAATTATCGGCGCTCAGGCCCGACCTGATAATTTTCTCAGTTGGTATCAATGATTCCTTTGACCGTAATTTCAATGATTCATTGTTTGAGACAAACTACAGCGAATTTATTCGCCG
>CAZPKJ010000016.1:22687-28714 GCA_964587075.1 uncultured Flavobacteriaceae bacterium
CAGTCCGGATGTGGCCTTTGTATTTATTACAAACACCGACAGCTATCGCAGGTATAAACGCAAATTTTACAAAAACATGAATGGAAAAGTTGTAAAGAATTCCATGTACAGGCTTGCTGAGATGCACGGTGCGGCAGTTTGGGATTTGTACAGTATTATGGGCGGACTGGGGTCAATACCTAAATGGCGAAACAGCGGACTGGCGCAACGTGATCTGATACACTTAACGGGCAAAGGATACAGGCTTGTAGGGGATTTGTTTACCGATGCGTTTATCAGGCGGTATGATTCACTGAAAGATCTTCCTTAGCAATAACAAACGGATGATTGATTTTATCAGCTCGGGCTGGAACAGGTTATTTTTATACTCAAAAGAAGATCCTATGATCTTCACGGACCTTTACTTTTGGGGATTTTTTACTGTCGTTTACGCCGTATTTGCCATCGTACACAAAAAGATTACTGTACGCAACCTCTTTCTGTTGTTGGTCAGTATTTTTTTCTACTACAAAACCAGCGGTCTTTATTTCACACTGCTCCTTTTTACAGTATGTTCCGATTTTGTTATAGGTCATACGCTTGCGCGGAAGAATAATGAAATGGTCAGGCGAACCCTGCTGGGTTTGAGTGTGTCCATTAATTTGTTCATTTTATTTTATTTTAAGTACGCTTATTTTTTTACTGATTCTTATAACAGTATTTTTAAATCCGATTTAACTGTATTTAATTATTTCGCATTATTTCAGCACAGCATAACGGGCACAGGCTCCATTGCAGATCGAATCATACTTCCTGTTGGCATTTCATTTTATACATTTCAGGCAATAAGTTACTCGGTTGATATATACCGCAGGAAAATAAAACCACTCACAAGCATTTTCGATTTCGGATTTTATGTTTCATTTTTTCCCCAGCTGGTTGCAGGACCAATTGTCAGGGCCTCAGAGTTTATTCCACAAATACACAAACCATTTCATTTGAGCGGGGCCAAATTCGGACTGGCGGTTTTTATGATTTTGAACGGGCTGATTAAAAAGATGGTGTTTGGTGATTATATGGCCGTTCATTTTATTGATAAGGTATATGCGAATCCTGTCATCTTTACCGGTTTCGAAAACCTGATGGCTATGTTTTGTTATTCATTACAGGTTTACCTCGACTTTTCAGGTTATACCGACATAGCCATAGGGGTTGCGTTGCTGATGGGATTCCGGTTTAATATTAATTTTAATTCTCCTTATAAGGCGCAAAGTGTTGAGGAATTCTGGAAAAGGTGGCATATCAGTTTTTCAACATGGTTACGCGATTATCTTTACATTCCGCTGGGTGGTAACCGCGGGGGAAGCATCGCTTCGTATATTCTGACAGGTATAATATTAATTGTACTGGTTTTGATTATTGGTGATCACAGTTTGTTCTGGAAGTTTGCCGCAGGAGCTTTTGTACTTGTTATGGCTGGCTGGCAGTTTCCCTGGTTTAAACGGGCCATGGATAATAATATTAACCTTATGATTACTATGTTACTTGGCGGATTATGGCACGGAAGCTCATGGAATTTTGTTACCTGGGGCGGATTAAACGGGATTGGACTGATAATTTACAAGTATTGGAAAAGGATATCGCCGTATGAGAAATTGAAGGTGTGGTATGTTCGCGTTTTCAGGATAGCCTTAACGTTTGTTTTTATTTCGTTTACACGGATCTGGTTCAGGGCTGCCGATAAGGAAACGGCAGATACCGTTTTTCATAAGATTTGGTTTGATACCGACTGGCGGATGGCACCGGATGTTATTGAAAACTTTGCGATGGTATTCTCTCTGCTGGCTTCAGGGATGATTATCCACTGGTTGCCGGTGTCGGTGAAGCGTAAATACCGAAACGTATTTATTCGTACCCATCCCGCGGTGAAAGTACTGGCTGTAGTTTTTACAGTAATACTCATCTGGCAGTCACTTTCAGCCGACATGGTACCATTTATTTACTTCCAGTTTTAATTTTGTACCATACTTATCTGGCGGAAGGGAATATTATATGAGTGCAATAAAATGTTTGACAAAAGTGTTTTAAAGAATTTTCATCAGATGCCGAGAAGTTTCTTCACCGGATCTTGTCCGCCAAAGAGCATTAGCGAAGGATTCTCCAACATGGTTTTTACCTTCATTAAAAAGCTGACGGATTCTTTACCATCAATTATCCGGTGATCGTACGACAAAGCCACATACATAACAGGTCTCACTTCAACCTGCCCGTTAACAGCAACAGGCCTTTCAACAATATTATGCATTCCTAAAATTGCACTTTGTGGCGGGTTAATGATTGGTGTAGAAAGCATGCTGCCAAACACACCGCCATTGGTAATGGTAAAAGTACCTCCGGTCATGTCCTCCAGAGTAATTTTTCCATCACGTGCTTTGCCAGCCAGCCGGAGCACTTCCGATTCAATTTCAGCTAAAGTTAATGATTCGGCATTGCGTATAACGGGAACCATCAATCCTTTCGGGGCACTGACGGCAATACCTACGTCGCAATAGTCATGGTACACAATCTGGTCGCCGTCAATCATGGCATTAACTTCAGGAAATTCCTGCAAAGCTTCACAAATTGCCTTTGTAAAGAACGACATAAACCCTAACCCAACCCCATGCGTCTCCTTAAACTTATCCTTAAATTTTTTACGGATATCCATTATGGCACTCATATCAACTTCATTAAAAGTAGTGAGCATGGCTGTTTCATTCTTCACAGCAACCAGTCGCTGGGCAAGTTTTTTACGCAACATACTCATCCCTTCCGAACGCGATTCGCGCGACCGTTCCCTCTTGTCATGCTGTCCGTTAGCGCCGGTTTTTCCCGAAGATTTATTCTCCAGCGCTTTAATCACATCCCCTTTTGTAATTCGTCCCTCTTTGCCCGTGGCCTGAATCTGATCTTCCTGGATCCCGCTTTCTTTCATCATTTTGGCGGCCGAAGGCGATGGAGTGCCCGAAGCGTACGACGCAGCTTCTTCTTGTTTTTTAACGGGCTGGGATTTCTCTGACTTCGAAGGGGGGGAGGTGTTTTTTTCAGTTTTGCTGTTAGTGCCACCTGCTTTTTTTGCGGGCGCGTCAGCAGAAGTGTCAATGGTACAAATTACGGTACCTACCTTTATGGTTTCACCGGCATTTACTTTTATCGAAAGTATCCCGCTTTCTTCCGCTGCTATGGTCAGTGTGGCCTTATCGGAATCTATTTCGGCAATTTCCTCATCCTTCTCCACATAATCACCATCCTCTTTGAGCCAATTGGCAATTTGAACTTCGGTTATCGATTCACCGGGTGACGGAACTTTAATTTCTTTTTTCATGATTATATGAATTTCATATTTTTAATTGAAAAACACTCACCTGTAACATTATTTATACCTGAAAGTAACATTTAAATTTCAACATTTTCACTTCATCAGGAACAGCAGGGCGTTATTTCATTGCTTTCTCAACTATCGCGCGCTGTTCTTTTTCATGCTGAACGAACGATCCTGTTGCCGGACTTGCGCTTTCGCGACGGGATACAACCTTTAATTTGCGATCTTTCCACACACGCAACAGGTAACTCCATGCGCCCATATTCTCGGGCTCTTCCTGAACCCATAAAAGCTCCTGTGCATTTTTATAGGTTTCAATAATCTTATTAAGCCGTTCATGCGGAAAAGGGTATAGCTGCTCCAGCCTGATCAGAGCTACAGTATCGGTTTTATTTTCCGACTTGTATTCCATCAGGTCGTAATATATTTTACCACTGCAAAATACCAGTCGCTTTACGGCGGACTTCTTTTTGATAACATCGTCAATTACTTCGGCGAAAGCACCATCTGTAAAGTCGGTTAAAGGGGATGTGCATTTAGGGTTTCGCAACAGGCTTTTTGGAGTCATTACAACCAGTGGTTTACGGAACGACCGGTGTAGTTGTCGCCGTAAAACATGAAAAAAGTTCGCGGGGGTGGTGCAGTTAACAACCTGCATATTATTCTCGGCACAAAGAGTCAGGAACCGTTCAAGACGTGCACTGGAATGTTCGGCGCCCTGCCCTTCATATCCGTGCGGCAACAACATAACCAGTCCGTTCATACGCCGCCATTTATCTTCAGCTGAGCTGATATACTGGTCAATGATAATCTGCGCCCCATTGGCAAAATCGCCAAACTGTGCTTCCCACACCACAAGGGTATTTGGGGCCGACAGTCCGTAGCCATAATCGAACCCCAGCGCGGCATATTCCGACAACAGCGAATTATAGATATAAAACCGGGCCTGTTTATCCGAAATATTATTCAACGGCGTATATTGTTCTTCGGAATCTTCGATTCGTATAACGGCATGCCTGTGCGAAAAAGTACCTCTTTCAACATCCTGACCACTAACGCGAACCGGATGGTTCTCGTGAAGCAATGTCCCATATGCCAGTAATTCGGCCATAGCCCAGTCCAGGGCTTTACCGTCGCGTAACATTTTGGACCTCTCTTCAAATAACCGGATAGTTTTATTAAAGAAAGCCTTATCAGCCGGAAGAGATGTTATTTTATTGCCAATTTCTAAAAGTGTTTTTTCAGGAACCGCGGTTTTTACCGGATTAAAAATCTCTTTATCATTTGCAAAATGCAATCCGCTCCAGTTTCCTTCGGCTTGTTTAATAAAACGAGTGGTCTTTTTGGATTTGGCTACGTCAAGTTTCTCCTGCAGCATCATCTTAAATTCCTTCTCCATTTCACGTGCAAGATCGGCTTCAATTTCGCCCTGCTGTAATAACTTCTCGTTATAAATTTCCCTTGCCGAAGGATGCTGTGCTATAGCTTTGTACAACATGGGCTGTGTAAAGCGTGGCTCATCTCCCTCATTATGCCCGTATTTTCTGTAACAGAGCAGGTCGATGAATACATCCCGGTGAAACTTCTGCCGGTATTCCATTGCCAGTTGAATGGTATATACCAGCGCTTCCACATCGTCGCCATTAACATGAAACACCGGCGACAAGGTTACTTTTGCCACATCGGTACAATACGTTGATGAACGCGCATCGATATAATTTGTAGTGAACCCAATCTGGTTATTAATTACAATATGGATGGTTCCACCCGTTCCGTATCCTTTGAGTTGCGACATTTGAATTACTTCGTAAACAACACCCTGAGCCGCAACAGCAGCATCGCCATGTATAAGTATGGGTGCAATTTGTTTGTTGGTTCCTCCGGGTGTGGTATCAATTTTAGCCCTGACAATTCCCTGCACTACAGGATCGACAGCTTCGAGGTGTGATGGATTAGGAGTAAGGCTGAGGTGAATTTTTTTACCACCTGCCGTTTGCACATCGCCCGAAAACCCGAGATGGTATTTTACATCACCATCAAATGCGTTATCCTCAAATTCTTTTCCCTCAAATTCTGTAAATATATCCTCATAGGTTTTATTCAAAATGTTGGCGAGTACGTTTAGCCGCCCCCTGTGAGCCATTCCAATTACAAACTCTTTTATCCCGGCATCAGCTCCGGTTTCTAAAATGGCGTCGATGGCAGGAATTAAAGTTTCGGCACCCTCCAGTGAAAACCGCTTTTGACCGGCAAACTTCAGATGCAGAAAATTTTCAAATGCCTGGGCCTTATTAAGCATTTCAAGAATCCGGCGCTTCTGACTGATATTAAAAGATGGAGCATTTTTACTTCCTTCCATCTTTTTTTCGAGCCATGAAATAATTTCCGGCGTACGGATATATTTATATTCGGCTCCTACCGACTGGCAATAGGTTTGATCCAAATGACTGATAATATTCTTAAGTGTAGCCGGACCAATTCCAATTTCATTTCCTGCTACAAATACCGTATCGAGGTCATTTTCGGAGAGTTCGAAGTTTTCAATATCGTTGGTAGGAAAGTACTTCCGCCTTTCACGTACCGGATTGGTTCGGGTGAACAGATGTCCGCGGGTACGGTAACCATTTATAAGAGCAATTACCCGGAATTCTTTGGAAACGTTTTCGGGTATGGCTCCGGAAGTTTTT
>CAZPKJ010000017.1:0-10249 GCA_964587075.1 uncultured Flavobacteriaceae bacterium
TGTTCCTATATCCCTTCCATCCATAACCAGTCCACCCCCTTGTTTCATTTGTTGTTGCAGGAACACCAGCCTGTGTCGGACCTCCTTGATAGCACTCACATGACTCACATTCTCCGACACTTCCATAGTACGGATTTCATTTCCGATTTTATGTCCGTTCATGAAAATCTCTGATTTACCGGTGCCGGCTTCTACCTTGAAAGAAATATCAATTTCGTCGAGTACAGGTATATAATTGAATGTAATCTGCCCCCCTTCGGGTGGAATCGGGATTCCATTTTGCAAAAAATACCACGTTACAGCCCGGTACATGGCTCCCGAATCGATATAACGGATTCCCAGAATACGTGCAATAGCCCTGGCAACCGTACTTTTTCCGCACGATGAATAACCATCTATGGCAATAACCGGGTGTTCGAGTGACATTGTTAAAATCTGCAGGCAAAGTTAACCAAAAACAGGTGTCGCACTAATTATCGGGCAATTTCAAAGCGATTTCCGGGTCAGGAATTCACCAAGGCTGGAAGAAATCGTAAAGTGATTGGATGCCCCGGCCAAATGGTATGTGGCCCGCCCATAGCTGAGATGAAACTTTGAAATCCGGAACCCAAATCCCCAGCTGAGTCCAACGGTCGACATTTTTTCCTCGATTCCCAATTCTTTTCTTCGCTGAAAATTATAACCGGCCCGTACATGAAAATTTTTCGATAAAAGCAGTTCGGCACCAATGATAACATGCCTGACCAGCTTATCTCCAAAAGTTATCTTCTCTTTTTTTGATTCCCCGGTTATTGGATCTATTTCGTTTTCTTTTACAGGGTCGCTGTACGTGAGGTCGAATTTTTCAAGATGATGTAATACTATCGAAAACCTGAAAGGGGCTTTTTCAAGTTTTTGTGAAACTCCCAGTTGTACTTCAAAGGGTAATGGTTCATTATTTCCTTCCCGGTAATATTTTACCTGCCTGCCAATATTCTTTGCAACCAGTGAGATGTTTGTGAGCGATTTATCAAAATAATAATTCAGTCCTACATCAGCTGCCAATCCAACTGAAGTATAGCTTTCAAGTGAAGAATAAATTGTTTTTAGCGTGACTCCGCCTGTAAAAGATGAATCCAGGATGGTGCGTGACCAGCTCAGGTTTAAAGCATACTCGGCCGCTTTAAAACTTCCGGTCGTCAGCCCTGTTTCGTCAGCTCCGTCAAACTCGCCATAATTTACATAGTGCATCCCAGCCGAAACCATACCAATCCCGGTAAGGTTGTGAGCATATCCTGCATAACCATAATTAATATCGGCAAAATATTTAACACCACTCAATGTGAGGTGCTTATCCATGTCGGTGTTCAGCAGTGCCGGATTCGCAAAGACCAGGTTCAGGTCATTATCCTTAACCGGAACCAGTTTACCACCCATGGCAGCAATCCGGGCCGAGGATGAAAGATTGAGGAACTCGTATGTATTGTCGCCACCTATCTGACCGGTCGCGGTTTCCATCAAAAGAAATAACGAAACTGAAAGCGTAAGGTGTATCTTCATACGTTTGTCTGGTTGTTTAACAGGCAGTGCCTGAAAATTACCATTTGAAAACAAGTAATCAAATCGATAACGGATTTACTGCTGAATTATTTTACCGGCCATATAATGGAAAATCTTTCATCATATCATGAACCTCTTTTTTTACTTCACGGGCAACGGTTTTGCTTCCCCTGCTCATCAACACTTTGTCTATTAAATGGACAATGCGAACCATTTCCGGTTCTTTAAGCCCCCGTGTGGTAACAGCTGCCGTTCCAACGCGAATTCCCGAAGTCACAAAAGGCGATTTATCATCGAAGGGAACCATATTTTTATTAAGGGTAATTTCGGCTTTTACCAGGGCATTTTCGGCTTCTTTACCTGTCAATGACTTCGACCGCAAATCAATAAGCATCATATGATTATCGGTGCCACCTGATATTATATGGTATCCCAACCCGGTAAACTCCGCGGCCATTGTCTTGGCATTCTTAATTACCTGCAAACAATATTCAAAATAGCTGTCGGTAAGTGCTTCACCAAATGAAACCGCTTTGGCAGCGATAACATGCTCGAGCGGGCCGCCCTGGGTTCCCGGAAACACACCGCTGTCGAGCAGCGACGACATCATCCGGATTTCGCCTTTCGGAGTTTTCAGTCCAAACGGATTTTCGAAATCGTTTCCCATCAGTATCATGCCACCCCTGGGTCCACGTAGTGTTTTATGAGTTGTAGTGGTAACAAAATGGCAGTGAGGGATAGGGTCGTTCAGTATCCCGCGGGCAATAAGGCCTGCCGGGTGAGCAATATCCGCCAAAAGCAACGCGCCAGTTTTATCGGCAATGTTGCGTAACCGTTCATAATCCCAGTCGCGCGAATATGCCGATGCCCCGCAAATGATTAAGGATGGTTTTTCAGCAATTGCCTTCGACTCCAGTTTATCGTAATCAATAATACCGGACTCTTGCTCCACGCCATAAAAACAGGGAGAATACAGCTTACCGGAAAAATTCACCGGGGAGCCATGCGTGAGGTGGCCGCCATGCGATAAATCAAATCCCATTATTTTATCACCGGGTTTTAATACGGCAAGCATCACGGCAGCATTGGCCTGTGCACCTGAATGTGGTTGAACATTGGCCCATCCGGCATTAAATAATTCACATGCCCGGTCAATGGCAAGCTGTTCTACTTCATCAACCACTTCACATCCTCCGTAATATCTTTTTCCCGGCAGGCCTTCGGCATATTTATTCGTAAGGCACGAACCCATGGCATCCATCACCTGCCTGCTTACGAAGTTTTCGGAAGCTATTAGTTCAAGGCCATTACGCTGCCGTTTTAATTCTTTACGGATGAGTTTAAAAATCTCCTGGTCTTTCTCAAAAATTTCCATATTGTTTATTTGGTGTTCCGTTCTGTAACAACGGCAGAATTAACTAAAATCGATTTCGGTGCTGTCGCCAATATTCAAACTTTGACTTAATCCTTTGAGGTACGCGTCGCTTCCAACTACCGAGTGATGCAATACCGCAGTTTCAAGTTGCGAAAAGGAGCCAATGATCGAATCACTGATTATTGAAGATTTTATAATGGTTCTTTCCCCGATGGAAACATGGGGGCCAATGATAGAGTCGCTGATGCTGCAGTCGTGGGCGATACTCACCGGTTGAATGATAATTGTATTTTTAAATTCATAAACTTTTTTATCGTTCGAATTGCGTTTTAATAAAACTGCATTGGTTTCGAGAAGGTTGATTTTACTCCCGCAGTCATACCAGTTCCCTACCTGGAAGGTACCCACCCGGTAACCCTCCTCAATCATCCGCATCATGGCATCGGTCAGGTTATACTCATCACGCGACTTTAGCTTATTCTGAACCATATGATCGAGAATTTCCATCAGTTTTTCGGACTCTTTAATATAATAAACACCTACGAGGGCCAGATTCGACTTGGGTATTTTAGGTTTTTCTGAAAGTCGGGTAATGTAGCCTTCACTGTCAATTTCCACAACTCCGAAATTTCGGGGATCATCCACTTTTTTTACACCTAAATAGGAACGTTTTGATGCCACTACCGATTCAATATCAAACTCCACAATGGTATCACCTAAAACAATAAGCATATCTTCACCCTTGCCTATTTTGTCGTGCGCAAGCCATACCGCATGGCCGGTCCCTTCCCTTGGTTCCTGGACAATAAACGACGCCTTAATTCGCGGATATTTTTCATTGATAAAATCCTCAATCTTATCGCCCAGGTATCCAATAATAAATATAAAGTCATTATATCCGCGGTTCAGCAGCGAATCGACGATATGAGCCAAAATAGGTTTACCGGCAACAGGCACCAGTGCCTTGGGTTGTGTATGTGTATGAGGCCGCAGTTTACTTCCAATGCCGGCAACGGGGATAATGATTTTCATAATGCGAATAACAGGTTCGCTGCCAGGGAGCGAATCATGCAAAAGTAATAGAATAATCCTTTCGGGGCAGGAAAGTAGTTCACATTCTAAAAAAAGGAATTCTTTTCTTTGTACCGGTTATCTAAACTCAATATGCACAAGAATAGCAGATTCAGGTTTGCCGGGAAGTTGCTTTCAGTATTTTTTATTGTTGTTACTGTTATTGTCAGCGGCATAGTATTGCAGTATCATTTCATTTCATTTATTAGCAAGTCGAAAATTATAGATGTACCAGCCATGGAACTGTCGGAGTATTCGGTGCTGGTTTTGGGAGCGGGGCATTACAAGCCGGAGCAATGGACCAATTATACCCTGATCAACCGGATGGATGCGGTTAATAAGTTATATCTTCAAAACCCGGAAATAAAAATTATTGCCAGCGGAAAGAAAAAAAATGACGATGATGATGAGGCGGGAGATATGAAAAAAATGCTGGTCGAAAGAGGGATCCCGCAGGAATCCATTGTAGTTGATACCCTCGGTTTTCGAACTTGGGCCTCGGTAAAAAATGGCCGGGCAATCGCCGGTAATAAAAAATTAATCATTGTGAGCCAGCGCGAACAAACCGAACGAGCCCTGTTCATAGCCTGCTGTTTAAATGTTAAAGCTATGGGATTTATAGCGGACCCGCCACCCTATCATTACATGCACCTGACCTGGAGGGAATATTTTGCCCGGGTAAAAAGTTTGATTGATTGTATCTTATATAAAACCGGTATAACGGATCCCGCATATGGTTAAAAACAGTATTTGCAATTTATTCGGCATACAATATCCCATCATCCAGGCAGGAATGATCTGGTGCAGCGGATGGCAACTGGCTTCGGCGGTCAGCAATGCCGGAGGACTTGGGCTGATTGGTTCGGGCAGCATGTACCCTGATGTTCTCAGAGAACAAATCAGAAAATGCAGGTCAGCCACCAGCAAGCCTTTTGGAGTAAATGTACCGCTGCTCTATCCGGATATTGAATTGTTGATGAAAATTATCATGGATGAGCAGGTACAAATAGTTTTTACATCAGCAGGAAATCCAGCAACATGGACCTCGATGCTTAAAGAGGCGGGCATCCGTGTGGTACATGTTATTGCCAATTCAAGGTTTGCCGTCAAAGCCGAACAGGCCGGTGCCGATGCTGTTGTTGCCGAAGGGTTCGAAGCCGGCGGGCATAACGGCCGTGAAGAAACCACAACCATGTGTTTGATTCCAATTATAAAACAAGCGGTTAACATTCCTGTAATTGCCGCAGGTGGCATAGGTTCGGGAAGAGCCATGATGGCCGCGTTTGCACTGGGCGCCGAAGGCGTACAAATTGGCTCCCGCTTTGTGCTGTCGGAAGAATCATCAGCACATGAGAATTTTAAAAACCGGTTGCTGAACACCGTAGAAGGTGATACCATACTCACACTGAAAAAACTGACACCGGTGAGAATGATAAAAAATAAATTTTTTGAAAAGATATCGGAAGCCGAAAGCCGGGGAGCCGGTATTGATGAACTGAAGATGATCTTAGGCAGGGCAAGAGCTAAAAAGGGCATGTTTGAAGGAGATCTTGATGAGGGAGAACTGGAAATAGGACAAGTGGCTGCATCCATAAAAAAAATTATGCCGGCAAAAGAAATAGTAGAAGAAATTTGGCAGGAATTTTTGAAAACCAAGGAAGAAATTGCAAAGCTGGTATGATTAAATTTGAAAAATTCACACTCGGAAACGGACTAAGGGTTGTAGTTAATTATGATCCCTCCACCCCGCTGGTGGCCATGAACATTCTGTATATGGTTGGGGCACGCAACGAGGATCCTTCACGAACGGGCCTTGCCCACCTTTTTGAACATTTAATGTTTGGCGGGTCGGTTAACATTCCAAGTTATGATGAACCGTTACAACAGGCAGGGGGTGAAAACAATGCTTTCACAAATAATGATATCACCAACTATTACCTCACCATTCCATCACAGAATATTGAAACGGCGTTCTGGCTTGAATCGGACAGGATGCTGAGCCTGGCATTCAGTGAACGAAGCCTGGATGTACAACGAAATGTGGTTATTGAAGAATTTAACCAGCGTTATTTGAATCAGCCTTACGGCGATGCCTGGCTGAAACTACGGCCTATGGCATACAAGGTACATCCTTACAAATGGCCAACCATTGGAAAAGAAATCAGTCATATCCGTGATACTACGCTCGATGATATTAAATCTTTTTTCAGCAGGCATTACCATCCTGGCAACGCCATACTGACACTCTCGGGAAACCTTTCAACCGCTCAGGCAATGGAACTTTGCGAAAAATGGTTCGGACCCATTCCGCACCAGCCGGCAAATACTTTAAAAATTCCGGTTGAACCGGAACAACACGAAAAAAGGATACTGCACGAAAGCCGCGATGTACCGCTGAATGCTATATACAAAGCATGGCATTGTTGTTCGAGGTCTGATAAAAGTTTTCATGCAACCGATCTGCTGACAGATATTTTATCGAATGGCAAGTCGTCGCGCCTGCACAATGTACTGGTTAAAGAGAAACGTCTCTTCTCGTCAATTAATGCCTACCTTTTGGGCGACCTCGACCCAAGCCTGGTGGTTGTGGAAGGAAAACTTATAGACGGAATTGATTTTGAACATGGAGAAAAGGCCATTGATGAGGAACTGGATATACTTTGTCAGAATGAAGTTGATTCGAGGGAACTTAAGAAGGTGGCGAACAAGGTTATTTCCACTATGGTGTTTTCGAACATGAGCCACGAAGCCCGCGCTATGAATATGGCCTATTACGAGATGCTTGGTGACGCTGAGTTGATGAACAGCCAGGATGCATTATACACCGCTGTTACTGCTGCCGAAATCAAGTCTGTTGCAGAATCGGTTTTCAGAGATTCCAACAGTTCTGTTCTTTATTATCATACCGGTAAAATTTGATTTATGACCTTAAACCGTACCATTCAGCCTGAATTGAAAAAACCTGAAAATATTGCAGTAATACAGGCAAAAAAAACAGTACTCGATAACGGCCTTACCATATATGTAATTGATGCCGGAGATAGTGAAGTTGTAAAGCTTGAACTTATTTTTCCTTCCGGAGCAACCGATCCCGATTCCATGATTTCGGCTGTGGCGGCTCATAATCTGGCCGACTCAGGCACCGTATCTAAAACTGCTGTTGAAATTGCTGAAGAGTTCGATTTTTACGGTTCATTTTTTCAGGCCGAAGCAGGCCCCGACTACAAGGGATTTTCAGTTTACTCGCTTACAAATTACTTTGAAGAAACCGTTGAAATACTGAAAGATATTGTACATAATGCAACATTTCCAGCCCGCGAAACCGCCATCTGGAAACAACGCAATATTCAGATGCTTCAGGTAAATAAGGAAAAGGTTTCGTGGCTGGCTAAAACAAATTTTACCAGACTCATTTTTGGAGAATCTCATCCATACGGCTTCACGCCCGATGAAGATTTTTATACCCGTGTTGAAAGTGAAAATCTGAAAACGTTTCATGCCAGCAATTATCCGGCAGATAAAATGATTGTGGTTGTATCGGGCAAAATTACGACCGGAATTACCGAAACACTAAAACGTGTTTTGGGCACTATGAAAATAGCTGACAGTATTACACCCACTATAAAAATTGACGGGATTTCAGAAATCCAACCTTCGAAAATCCGTATTGAAAAAGCAGATTCCATTCAGTGCGGCATTCGAATCGGGCGAAAATTATTTGCAAAAAATCATCCCGATTTTATTCCCATGCTGATAACAAACACCATCCTGGGTGGCTATTTCGGTTCAAGACTGATGTCGAATATCCGGGAAGATAAAGGGTACACCTATGGCATTGGCTCAGGGATCCACTCGTTTAAAAATGCGGGAATGTTTTTTATAAGCACTGAGGTTGGAAGTGAGGTTTGTGATCTGGCTATCCGGGAAATTTATCATGAACTCCAGCGGTTGTCGGATGAACCGGTAACCGAACAGGAGCTAAATCTGGTTAAAAATTACCTGACAGGCTCTTTTCAGCGAAGCCTCGATGGTCCGTTTGCTCTTGCCGACCGGTTTAAAGGGTTGAAATTGCATGATCTGGACTATGATTTTTTTAATAAATATATGGAAATTTTGAACAATATTACTCCGCAAGAGGTTCAGTCACAGGCAGCAAAGTACCTAAAACCAACCATGATGTCGGAAGTGATTGCAGGCTGAAAATAGAGTTATTCACAGATGTTGAAAAGTTTATTTGATTTTTTAATTGATTTTCAGTATATTACAAAATCTGGCGCTACTGCATTTTTTTGGTGCAACCCACAACTGACCTATCGCGTCAATTACTCGTTGTTTTGTTAACAACCTTACTGCCATGAGCCAATGTGGTTTCATGTCGGAAGTATTGTAAATTTGACTATATTTGTTTGTTAAAAAATTACCTAAACTGCCTAAGTACAAGAACATTTTCTACAACCTAAAAACTAAAACCCCTTGAAAAAAATCCTACTGCTTCTTGTTGTACTGACAGGATCACTCTTTACCGGTCCTGAATTGATTGCGAGCCATGGAATGGGTGGCGAAATTACATGGACATGCCTTCCGGGCGGCCAGTTTAAGTTCAGGATGAAGTTTTACCGTGACTGTAACGGTATCAATGCACCTGCAAGTATTAATCTGACAACTACGGTTCCCGGTGTTCCAACGATTGCGATGCCAAGAGTACTGGTGAATGACATCAGCCCTCAGGGAGTTCCTTCACCAGGTGTTGGTAGTTGTCCCGATTGCAGCCCTGCTACCGGTGCTGCCGGTTTGGTGGAAGAACATATTTACGAATCGGCTCCGGTTTTCCTTAACGGTACACCTCCTGCTGCCGGATGGCAGTTTTACTGGGGTGAGTGCTGCCGGAGTGGTGCACTGAACAATATCAGCGCTCCCGGATCTACCGGATTCCGTAACCGTGCCATCATGTATCCCTACCAGGCGCGTAACATGAACCCATGCTATGATTCATCCCCGTTTTTTGCCGAGAAACCTTCCACAATCATTTGTACCGGGTATCCATTCAAGTACAACCCTAACGCGGTTGACCCCGAAATGGATTCTCTCACCTACGAGTGGGGACAACCACTGACCGATGCCGGCACACCGGTAACTTTCGCTCCCGGATACAACATCAACAGCCAGTTGCCTTCTGCAACTCAAAATCCACTGAATGTTCCGGCCGTTATAAATCCAAGCACCGGAGAAATTACATATACTTCCTACACCGGTGGTTATTTTGCTACTGTCGTAAAAGTGAACGCTTTCAAGTGCGGAGTCAAAGTCGCTGAAATATATCGTGAAATCAACGTAGTACTGAACAACAGTTGTCCACCCGTTAGCGGACTTCAGAACTTACCGCCCGTCGTACCACCACCCTTCCAGGATCCTGTAACAGGTTTATACACTTCTTACGTGGATACCGTTTATGCCGGAGACACGGTTAACTTCATGCTGACGGCTACCGATTTTCAGTTTTTCAACAATGGGGGAAATCAAACCATTACCATTGAAGCTTCAGGAAGTCAGTTCGGAACAAATTTCAGTAATGTGAACTCGGGATGTATCATTCCACCCTGCGCAACACTTACCCCTGCAGCACCAATACCTGCCAATCCGAATTTTGTGCAATCCTTCATGATAGCAGGACAAACTACATTCAACTGGGTCACTACCTGTTCACATGTTGAAGGACTCGACACCAATTGCAGGAGAATATCCAACACATACAATTTCGTTATCAAGGCAACCGATAATTATTGTCCTGCCAATGCTTCGAATGTTGGTACCATTTCCATTGTGATTTTGCCCGCCCCAAAACTTGATCCGCCTAAATTGCGGTGCGCATCAGTTAACCTCGACGGCAGTGTCACGTTGTCGTGGAATAAACCAACACCCCGCGATTCGCAAAATACCTTCCATTCATACGATGTATATGCATCACTGGCGGCAGGAGGTCCGTGGCAGCTGGTCGACAGCATTGAAACACCCTATACCTCACCCGCTTCCTACTCTTATACGCAATCGAACGGAAGCCTGATGGGAATGTTTGGTGTTAACGCCCAGCAACAATCCATATTTTACCACCTCGTTACCCGTTCCGGTTGCCGGGGCGACAGTACTTCTCTGCCATCTAATATTATTCAAACCATCAAGCTGAATGCCGTGCTGAACGGCAGCAATGAAGCCGTTCTCACCTGGAATCCTTTATGTATGCCGCCACTGAGTTCGCATGCGGGTAGA
>CAZPKJ010000017.1:10259-23867 GCA_964587075.1 uncultured Flavobacteriaceae bacterium
ATATATGGTTTACAAGGAGTTTCCTCTGGGCACCTGGAATCTGATAGACAGCACTGCCCTGCTTACCTATACCGATACTACTACCAAACAACTTTGTACAGGAACCATAAACTACCGGGTCTCACTGTCGGATAGCAGCGGATGCGTGTCCTGGTCTTCAATCGATCAGGTGATCATTGTTAATCCAAATCCGATTGTAGTTATTTCACCTTCAAACCCGGCTTTCTGTAATGTACCGGGAGCATTTGTAACTTTAACCTGCACAACGCCTGGTAATTCCTATGCATGGAGCACCGGAGCCGGAACTCAATCCATCAATGTGAGTGCTGCGGGCACCTATACCGTAACTGTGACTCAAAACGGTGGTTGTACCTCCAGCGGGTCCACAACCGTTACGGTCAATAGTCCCCCTGTACCTGTTATTACCGGCTTGAATGTAATATGCAATGGCGCTACCACCACGTTTGATGCGGGTCCCGGATTTACCTACCTGTGGTCGACCGGCGGTCTTGGCCAAACTATTTCTATTGGTACTGCGGGATCTTATACCGTGACTGTTACCGACGCCAATGGCTGTACGGGAACTGCTGTAAGAAACCTTACTGTTAACCCGAACCCGTCACCGGTAATTGCCGGGACAACCACTTTCTGCCAGGGTAACAACTCCAATTTGAATGCAGGTCCGGGTTATGCTGCATATGTGTGGACCGGTGGTGCGGGAGCTGCCACACAGATTTACAATGTGAATGCATCAGGAACATATACGGTTACCGTTACTAACGGGTTTGGCTGTACCGGAACCACCTCTGCTCTGGTTACTGTTAATCCTTTACCGTCACCGGTGATTTCAGGGACACTGGCTTTCTGCCAGGGGCTGAACACCACCCTCAACGCAGGACCAGGATATACATCATACCTGTGGTCGTCGGGACTCGGCGCAGGTCAAACGGCGACTGTGAGTACGTCTAATACATTCACCGTTACCGTTACCGATGCCAATGGCTGTTCAAATAACGCCAGTGCAACTACAGTGGTAAACCCGAACCCTGTCCCTGTAATTTCAGGAACCAATGTTATTTGCAGTGGTGCCACTACCACGTTTGATGCGGGTCCCGGATTTACCTACCTGTGGTCGACCGGCGGTCTTGGCCAAACTATTTCTATTGGTACTGCGGGATCTTATACCGTGACTGTTACCGACGCCAATGGCTGTACGGGAACTGCTGTAAGAAACCTTACTGTTAACCCGAACCCGTCACCGGTAATTGCCGGGACAACCACTTTCTGCCAGGGTAACAACTCCAATTTGAATGCAGGTCCGGGTTATGCTGCATATGTGTGGACCGGTGGTGCGGGAGCTGCCACACAGATTTACAATGTGAATGCATCAGGAACATATACGGTTACCGTTACTAACGGGTTTGGCTGTACCGGAACCACCTCTGCTCTGGTTACTGTTAATCCTTTACCGTCACCGGTGATTTCAGGGACACTGGCTTTCTGCCAGGGGCTGAACACCACCCTCAACGCAGGACCAGGATATACATCATACCTGTGGTCGTCGGGACTCGGCGCAGGTCAAACGGCGACTGTGAGTACGGCTAATACATTCACCGTTACCGTTACCGATGCCAATGGCTGTTCAAATAACACCAGTGCAACTACAGTTGTGAATCCGAATCCTGTTCCTGTTATAACCGGAACGTTTACTACCTGCAACGGTCAAACTACTCTAATTGATGCCGGTGCAGGTTATACAAACTACAACTGGTCTACCGGTGGTTCTTCACAAACCATTAACATTGGAACTGCAGGACCTGTTTCGGTTACGGTTACCGATATCAATGGCTGTATAGGAACCGCAAATGCAAGCATTACCGTATATCAGTTACCAACTGCTACAATCACAGGAATTGATACTATATGTTTCGGTCAGGGAACCAATTTCAACATAGCATTTACCGGTCCCGGCCCGTATACATACACTTACTTTGACGGAACTGCCAACCAGGGGCCATTCACTACAGCAGCAGCCGGAGTTAATATCCCGGTTTCTCCCGGAGCAAATACCAATTATACCATGGTAAGTGTAAACAACAATAATTGCCAGGGAACCATTTCCGGACAGGCTCAAATTGCCGTTACTCCGCTGCCATCGGCCACGATCACGGGAACAACTGCTATTTGCAATGGAAATAATACCAACCTCACTATCAACTTCACAGGTGTTGCTCCATTCACATACAGTTATCTGTCTGGTGCCACGCTAAATGGTCCGTTTACAACTAACAGCAACTCGGTTGCTATAAACGTAACTCCCGGGGCTACTACAACTTATAGTCTGCCGGCTACAGTAACCGGAGCAGGCTGTGTGGGTGCCACCAATCCCGCAACAGCGGTGATCACGGTTAACCCGCTTCCAAGTGCCACTGTTACCGGGAACAACACTATATGCGACGGAACAGGAACTGACCTGACATTTACCTTTGTTGGAACCGGCCCTTACACTTACAGCTATTCAAACGGGACAAACACGTTTGGTCCTTTTACTACGCCAAACAACCCGGCTTCCGTAACCGTTACACCCAATACCACAACTACCTATAGTATGGTAAGCCTGAGCGATGCCAATTGTGTGGGTTCCGTAGCAGGTTCTGCGTTGGTAACCGTGAATCCATTACCCAGTGCCACAATGTCGGGAACTGCGTCCATCTGTGATGGTACCAATACCGACCTTACAGTTGTGTTTACCGGTACCGGACCTTATACCTACAGTTATAATGACGGCTCAACCGTTTATGGTCCGTTTGTCACCAATTTAAATCCTGCCATCATAAATGTTAGTCCGCTTGTAAACACCAACTATGGCATTACTACTATCAGCGATGCAAATTGTACCGGTTCGGGTGCAGGTACAGCTGCCATAACGGTTATACCTTTGCCAACTTCCACACTGACCGGTTCTACCGAAATTTGCCGGGGCTCATCAACCAATATGAATCTTGCCTTCACCGGTGTGCCGCCGTTTGAATACAGTTATACTGATGGTACCGGGATTTTTGGTCCGTTTTTAACCAACAATTTCAGTGTATCTATTCCTGTTTCTCCAAATAATAATACTTCCTACAACATTACTTTGGTAACCGGAGCCGGTTGTACCGGTTCTCCATCCGGCGTTGTAGATATTATTGTAAATGATATTCCGCAGGCTGAAGCTATCTTGTCGGGCAGTTCGGTTATTTGTGATGGTGAATCGTCGCAATTTAATATTGTATTTACCGGCATTGCACCTTATACATACAGCTATACCGATGGCAGCAGCACATTCGGTCCATTCACAACTTCAAACAATCCTGAAATCATTCCTGTAACACCAGGCACAACTACCAGCTATTCGCTGGTGAATATGTCCGATGACAAATGTCCGGGAACCACTTCGGGACTTGCTCAAGTAACTGTAAATCCATTACCGGTAGCTACGGTAAGCGGCAGCCCCTCTATATGTTATGGTTCAGGAACCAGCTTCAATATTGGATTTACAGGAACCGGTCCCTATACCTACATGTATAGTGATGGTACGACCAATTACGGGCCGTTCACTACTTCCAGCAATCCTGAAATTATTTCAGTGACACCACTTGTTTCAACAACCTATAACGTTGTTTCGGTGTCGGATGCTAATTGCGTCGGATCATCTGCCGGTGTTGCCAGTGTAACGGTTAATCAGATCCCTTCAGCTCTCATGAGCGGTGATGCCGCAATTTGTTATGGCCAGCAAACCAACCTCAACGTAACATTTGTTGGAGTGGCTCCATTCACTTACACCTATTCAAATGGCACCACAAACGTAGGGCCGTTCACAACCATCAATGCTTCGGTAAGTATTCCTGTCAGCCCTAACAGCAGTGCAACTTATTCACTGGTATCGCTTACTGATGCGAATTGTCCGGGTACCGTAGCAGGAACTGCCGATGTAACCGTTAACCCCTTACCTCAGCCTGCTATTAGCGGAATCCTTGAAATTTGCGATGGTGAATCCTCTACACTTACTGCTACTCCCGGTTTCGTTTCCTACAACTGGTCGAACGGTTCGGCTTCTGCAGCCATCAATGTAACGACAGCAGGAATTTATGCTGTTACTGTTACCGACATTAATGGATGTAGTGGTTCAACAGCTGCTAATTTCATCGTAAACCAGACTCCGGTAATCAGCTTCACAAACGATACCAGTCTTACTTGTGATGTCCCCAAGATTAATTTCATCAATTACTCTTCTTATCCTCCCGGGTCACAGTTTACATGGGATTTTGGCGATAACTCCGGTTCTAATAATCCGAGCCCATCACACATTTACAATCAGCCCGGAACCTATACGGTTTCCCTGAATATCACTACCCCGGCCGGTTGTACTGCCGATGCTTCGCAGTCGGTTGATATTACTTTCTTCCCGCTGGCTGAGGCCAAATTTATTGCCGACCCCAACGTGACCAATGTATTTAATGCGCGGGTTCAGTTTATCGATCAGTCTGATTATGCAGTATCATGGTTGTGGGATTTCAATGACGGAAACAGGTCTGTTGAGCAGAATCCGGTTCACTATTTCGAAAAAATAGGAAACTATAAAGTAACCCTGGTGGTTACCAACGTTGCGGGTTGCCCCGATTTGTACTCGAGCGAAGTTGTGGTGAATCCGTTCTATATTCCAAACGCATTCACGCCTAACAGTGATGGAATTAACGATTACTTCTTCAATGCCGGATATGTACTTGATGTTAAATCGTACCGTTTGGCTGTATTCAATCGCTGGGGACAAAAAGTATTCTCAACCGGCGATTTCAATGAATTCTGGAATGGATATGATGCAAACGGAAATACTGCCCCTGAAGGTGTGTATGTTTACAGCATCGATGTTGTAACCAAAGGTGGAAAAGAACATAACTTCAATGGAACTGTTTCACTGGTACGTTAATATTTAAATACTATTTGAAAAGGAAGTTCCTAAAGAACTTCCTTTTTTTATTTAAAGGAGTGCCCTGATTGGTAATCATACTAACTTAAATGGGTTTTCAGTAAAAATAACCACGTTCATAAATCGTTAATATCTCCGAGAAAATACCCGACTTGAAAAAACGGCCATTCATATCCCTGACAGGTTACCACTTAACGATAGTGGGACTGGGGTTGTTATTTTTTGTCTTCAGTATAAATGAAATTCTGGCACAGCCAACCCCTCCCTCCATCCGCTGTGTTTCGGTTGAAAGCAATGGCATGGTAACACTTTCGTGGATAGCTCCTACCGACACAGGCACCGTGTTTGGGGGATATCATATTTATTCTTCACCCGGCCCGTCGGGACCTTATGCGCCGGTTGACAGTATTTTTAACTACAACACCTTTACCACCACCCTGACGGGTGTAAATGCATCCAATACAGTCCTCTATTTTTATATTAAAACAAGGGAAGGTTGTTGCAGCAATTATTCCATAGCATCCGATACATTACGTTCTATAAGGATGATTGTAACTCCGCTGTCAAATGAACACGTCCGCCTTAACTGGAACCGCACCCATACGCCACCTTTGCCTACAACCTCTCCCCTGTTCTCATTATCGAAAGAACTAAGTGCCGGGATTTATACCACATTTGCCTCGCTCACCGACACCACCACTCAGGATACCAATTACTATTGTAATAAATTTATTAATTACAGGGTTACACAGGGAGATGCCTCAGGGTGTACATCGGTATCATCAATAGATGGTGAAGTTTTCAAGGATACCCGTGGGCCCGCTCAGCCACTTATAGATACCGTTAGTATCGATTTGCTCACCGGTGATGCCATTATCAGTTGGTTCCCTGACTCGAGCACAGATACCCAGGGATATGTTATTTATCAGTTTAACGGAACTTCTTACGATTCAATAGGCGCGGTTTCGGGAATCAATTCACTTATCTATATCAATTCACTGACTAATTCGGATCAGGTTGTTGAAACATACACGGTTGCCGCTTTCGACAGCTGCAAAAACCTGAGTTCGTTGGCTACTAATCATGTAACCATGTTATTGTCGGCTTCATTTTCAAAATGTGATGCCGAGCTCACTCTGGACTGGACTCCGTATATAAATATGGCCGGTGGATTATCAAGGTACGAAATTTGGATACGCGAAAATTCGGGTGCCTGGATTCTGGATGGATTTGTTCCTCCTGTAACTACCAATTATATAAAAACCCTGACCAATCCGGGAGCTACGTATGACTTTTTCATAAGAGCTGTTGGAAATACCGGTAAAAAAGCTACTTCTAATATGAAGTCGGCTATAGCTGATATTTTTATTCAACCCGAATTTCTTTACATCCGGTCGGCAAGCGTGAATGGGTCTGAAGTTGAAATTACGTGTTTCGTTGATGCTATGAGCGAAGCAAAAGCTTACGTGTTATATCATAGTGAATCGCCAACAGGATTGTTTAAGCAGATAGATTTCCGGAATTACACTCCTTCCGCCAACATTAATTTTACTCATGCATTCGCGAATGCCGATTTAAGGCCACAGTATTACAAAGTTGCAGCACGCGACAGTTGCGGGAAAGAGTTCGTACAAAGCAACATGGCCGGAACCGTTTTCCTGAGCGCACAAGGTGGCAATGATTACACCAGTACATTAAACTGGACCAATTATATTGGCTGGCAATATCCGCCCGGATCCTATAAAATATACCGGGTAACCAATGGTATTCCCTCAGGCACCCCTTTTGCTACTGTTTCTGGCGATACCTTGTTTTTTCAAGAAGACGTTTCCGATCTGCCTGTTCCTGACGGAAACATATGCTATCTTATCAGGGCTTCCGAAGATTCAGTCAACTTATATGGGTTCAGCGATGAGGCAAACTCCAATATTGCCTGTGCACCCCAGGCTCCATCTGTATTTGTCCCAAATGCCTTCACTCCTGGTGGTAAAAATCCTTTGTTTGTGCCTTACGTACTTTTTGAAAACCCCGATGACTATTCATTCCAGGTTTTTAACCGCTGGGGACAAATCGTATATCATTCTGAAAGCTCCGGAGAGGGCTGGAACGGTACTTTTAATGGAAAGGATGCTCCATCCGGACTTTATGTTTATCGACTGATTTTCAAAGGTCTAAACAAAAAAGAGGTGCGCCGTTTTGGTACCGTTAGCCTCATCCGGTAACCAGTATAATCACAATTGTGACACCAATGGGCTGCAGGGATTTTACTACCTTTGCAGCCCCGATTGCAACTTTCAGAGCATCCATCTTAATTCAGTACCGATTATGAAAAAACCAAAACTTAAAATTTTAGAAGAGGGTTTAACATATGATGATGTGCTGCTGATGCCTGCCTACAGTGAAATCCTTCCAAGAGATACCGACATCTCCACTCAGTTTTCGAGAAATATCAAGATAAATATTCCAATAGTTTCTGCAGCAATGGATACAGTCACTGAATCGTCAATGGCCATTGCCATGGCGCAGGAAGGTGGTATAGGAGTACTCCATAAAAACATGAATATCGCCAGTCAGGCAAATGAGGTGCGTAAGGTGAAACGTTCTGAAAGCGGAATGATTCATGACCCGATAACGTTGCACGAAAACGCATCCATAAGTGAAGCTCTAACCATCATGAAAGAGCATAAGATTGGAGGAATACCCATTGTTAACAGCAGCAATATATTGGTAGGAATACTCACAAACCGCGATTTACGTTTCGAAAAACAACTCTCCCGAAAGGTAAGTGAGGTAATGACCAAAGACAATCTTATTACCGTTACCGGGATAACCAGCCTGCAGAAAGCTGAAATAATTTTACAGGACTATAAAATTGAAAAGCTTCCGGTGATCGATAAAAAGGGGAAGCTGATCGGGTTGATTACTTATAAAGATATTATCAAGTTTAAATCAAGGCCCAACTCCTGCAAAGATGATTTGGGCAGGTTGCGGGTTGCTGCAGCTGTTGGTATTACCGCGGATATGATTACCCGAATTGAGGCCCTGGTAAATGCCGGAGTGGATGCTATAGTAATAGACACTGCCCACGGCCACTCAAAAGGAGTGATAAATGCACTGAAAACAGCCCGGAAAAAATTCGCAAATCTTGATATCATTGTAGGTAATATTGCCACAGCCGAAGCGGCTCAAATGCTGGTCAAGGCCGGAGCCGATGCGGTAAAAGTTGGAATCGGGCCAGGTTCAATTTGTACCACCAGAGTGGTAGCGGGTGTTGGGGTGCCGCAGCTTACAGCCATTTTAAATGTTGCCAATGCACTCAAAGGATCGGGAGTTCCCGTTATTGCTGACGGTGGAATCCGTTTCACAGGAGATATCCCAAAAGCCATCGCTGCGGGCGCCCATTGTATTATGGCAGGGTCACTTTTCGCCGGAGTTGAGGAGTCGCCCGGAGAAAGCATTATTTATGAGGGACGTAAATATAAGGTTATCAGAGGGATGGGCTCAATTGAAGCTATGAAAGAAGGTTCAAAAGACCGTTATTTTCAGGATGCCGAAGAGGATATCAAAAAGCTTGTTCCCGAAGGAATTGTGGGCCGTGTACCTTATAAAGGAACATTAGCCGAAGAGGTTTATCAGCTTATCGGAGGTTTACGTGCAAGCATGGGCTATACAGGTTCAAAGGATATTAAAACTTTACAAAATGCTACTTTCATCAGAATATCCATGAATGGAGTCCGCGAAAGCCACCCGCACGGGGTAACCATTATTCGCGACGCGCCCAATTATTCACGATAATTTCATACAAATCCCGATAGTTTTGGGACGTTTCTATATTGAAAATTCATTCCTTTTTTTAACTTTGCATCCCCTTAAAATTCAATAATATAATATTCAATTCTTATGCAAAAACGTATTTCAGGCCTGGTTTTAATGATTATGGTTGGGAGTTTTAATCTCCTTATGGCCCAGCAGTCGAACAGTCCGGTGCTCATGACCATTGCAGGAACCCCGGTAACACAAGCGGAGTTTGAAAAAGTTTACAAGAAAAATAATACCAAGGAAGGTCCTTACGACATGACTGACGTAAGGGAATACCTGGAACTTTATATCAATTATAAGTTAAAAGTAAAAGAAGCAGAGGAATTGAAACTCGATACCAGTGCTACTTTTATCAATGAACTGAAGGGTTACCGCAAACAGCTCGCGCAACCCTATCTTACTGACAAGGAAGTAACCGATGCCCTGATCCGGGAAGCATACGACCGCCTGCAAAAGGATGTCCGTGCCAGTCATATCCTTATAAACGTCGCGCCTGATGCACTTCCAAAAGACACTTTGGCCGCCTATAACAGAATTGTGAAAATCAGGGAAATGCTGTTAAAAGGTAGTGAATTCGAAAAAATGGCCCGGGACTCATCCAATGACCCTTCGGCCAAAGAAAATGGCGGTGACCTGGGTTATTTTACAGGAATGCAGATGGTTTACCCGTTCGAGACTGCTGCCTACAATACAAAACCCGGTCAAATTTCGATGCCTGTAAGGACCAAATTCGGTTACCACATTATCAAGGTACACGATGTACGTGATGCACAAGGTGAAATTGTTGTCGCCCACATCATGGTGAAATCGGCAGCCAATTCGCCCGACTCAGTTGCCCTTCAGGCGAAAGCCAAGATTGACGAAATATACGCCAAACTTAAAGCTGGTGAAAAATTCGAGGACCTGGCAACCAAATTTTCCGACGACAAAGGTTCAGCAAAAAATGGCGGACAACTGCCCCCTTTCGGCACGGGAAGAATGGTTCCTGAATTCGAAAAGGCCGCATTTGAATTAAAGAATAATGGTGATTTTTCAGCTCCCGTTAAAACAAGCTATGGATGGCATATTATCAAGCGTGTTGAAAAGAAACCTGTTCCAACATTTGAAGAAAAGAAAAATGATTTGAAAACCCAGGTATCCAGGGACACCCGTGCTGAGGTAAGCAAACAATCGATGATTAACCGGATTAAAAAAGAAAACTCTTTTAAAGAATTTCCGAAAAACAAAGAAGCCTTTATAAATGCCTTGGATACAAATTTACTGAATGGTGAATGGAATCCTGAAAAAGTTAAAGGTTTAAACAAGCCCTTGTTTACCTTAGGAACACAAACGTATAACCAGGATGATTTCGCCCGGTACATTAACAGCCACCAAAGCAAAAAGCAAAACACCACTGCTGCCCAGGTTGGCTACTCTCTGTACGACCAGTTTGTAGAGGAATCATGCATGAATTATGAAGAAAGCCAGCTTGAAACCAAGTACCCCGATTTTAAATCATTGATGCAGGAGTACCGTGATGGAATTTTGCTGTTTGATTTAACCGATCAAAAAGTTTGGTCAAAAGCGGTAAAAGATTCTGCTGGTTTGACCGCATTTTATGAAGCCAACAAACAGAACTATATGTGGGACAGGCGATGCGAGGCAATCATTTACACTTGTGCCAACGCCGACCTCGCTTCAAAAGCCCGTAAAATGCTTAAAAAGGGCAAAACCATGGTAGAGGTATTGAGTACACTTAACAAAGATTCGCAGCTCAATGTAAATACCAAGGATGGTAAATTTGTTAAAGGTGAGAATGAAATTATTGATGCCATTGAATGGAAAAAGGGGCTTTCACCGGATTTGAAAAAGAACAATTCGGTCGTGTTTGTCGACGTTATATCTGTTATTGAGCCCATGCCAAAGTCCCTCGATGAAGCAAAAGGAATCATAACAGCCGATTATCAGAACCACCTCGAAAAGGCATGGATAAAAGAACTGCGGGCGAAGTATCCCGTTTCAGTTAAAGAGGAAGTTCTGAACGCAATGGCCAAATAATAATACGGTGCCTTGAATGGAACCACTAACATATTCAAATTAACATCATTGCCCCGGCATATCGGGGCAATGATGTTAATTACCACTATTCTGGTTGCTATCACCCCTTCTTGTCGTTTCCTTGAAAAATTCGATGAGGAAAAAAAAGAAAATGCTGTCGCCAGGGTACACGACAAATTCCTTTATGAATCTGAGGTTCGTAAAGTTATTGCACCCGGTTCAACCCGGGAGGACAGTTCGCTACTGGCAGCAAACTTCATTCAGAATTGGATTAAGCAACAACTGATATTGTACCAGGCTGAAACTAACCTTAATGAAGAAAAGAAAAATGTTGAACAAAAATTAACCGAATACCGCAACTCTCTCATTACGTACATTTACGAAACCGAACTCATCCGACAAAACCTCGACACGGTTGTTTCAAACCAGGAAATTGAAAAATATTATTCCGATAACCAGCCTAATTTTCAACTTAAAGACAATATTATAAAAGTGCTTTATCTGAAAGTAAAAAGGGACGCGCCCAAACTGAAGAAGGTTAAAGAATGGTATAAATCAAATAACTCAAGAGACAGGGCACAGCTTGAAGAATACTGTTACCAGTTTGCTTCCGACTTTCACCTCGACGATGAAACCTGGCTGTTATTTGATGAGTTACTGAAAAGGGTACCGATAAAGACCTTCGACAAGGCAACTTTTTTGAGAAACAACCGCTATGTTGAAATGGAAGACAGCACTGATATTTATCTTGTGAACATCAAAGAAATGAAGATCCGCGAAAGTTTATCACCTTTGAGTTTTGTTAAAGACGATATTCGTGTTTTAATCATAAACAAACGCAAGCTCGATCTTATTAAGCAAATGGAAAAGGCTATTTATGATGAAGCTCTAAAAAATAATGACTTTGAAATTTATAACTAGATTTTTTACCGCAGCATTTATTTACACTTCAGTTGCTGCCCCGCTGGTGGTGGCCCAGCCTGCAGGACAAATCATTGACCAGATTGCAGGAGTTATTGGCACGAAAATTTTGTTGAAGTCCGAAATAGAAGCACAATACCAGCAGATAGTTTCGCAGGGAATGGAAGCCAGCCAGGATCTCAGATGCAGAATCGCCGATCAGATGCTGGTAAACAAACTGCTGCTCAACCAGGCAATAATTGACAGTATTGAGGTATCGGATGCTCAGGTAAATAACGAACTCGACAGGCGAATCGGCTATATGGTTGACCAGATTGGTTCGGAACAAAAGCTTGAACAATATTATGAAAAAAGTATTCCTGAAATCAGGGATGAATTTAAGCCGTTGATTAAGGATCAGCTGCTCATGCAAATGATGCAGGGGAAAATTACCAGCAGTGTGAGCGTTTCACCGGCTGATGTGAAAGCTTTCTACAACAGTATTCATCCCGACAGCCTGCCCTTTATTAACGCCGAAATTGAATATGGCCAGATTGTGATTAATGTACTGGTTAGTGATGAGGAAAAGAAGCGAATCCGGGAAAAACTAAATAGCTACAGGAAACGCGTTCTTGATGGAGAAGATTTTTCAACACTGGCTATTTTATATTCCCAGGATGGATCTGCCAGAAATGGTGGTGAACTTGGCTTTGTTGGACGTGGCGATCTGGTACCCGAATTTGAAGCTGCAGCCTTCCGGTTGCGCAAGAATGAAGTGTCGGAAATTGTAGAGACAAAGTTCGGATTTCATATCATACAACTTATTGAGCGGAGAGGTGAAACCATTAACGTCAGGCATATCCTTATAAAGCCGGCGTTCGGACAGAAAGAAATCAACGAAGCTTATACCAAAGCAGATAGCATTCATAAACTTATTCTAAACGATTCTATCACATTTTCTGACGCTGCTCAAAAATTTTCGAGCGACAATGAATCACGCTACAACGGTGGAAATGTTATTAATCCCAAAACCGGTATCGCGCGTTTTGAAACGGATGAGGTGGACCCGACAGTATTTTTCCAGCTTGAGAAAATGAATGTTGGTGAAATTTCAGCTCCAATCCAGTCATTGTCGGCCGAAGGTAATACCGCGTTTCGTATTCTGTTTCTGAAGTCAAGAACGAAACCACATAAAACAAATCTTGAAGAAGATTATCAGCGAATTCAGGAAGCCACTCTCACCGAAAAGGAAAACCAGGCGCTTATAAGCTGGGTTAAGAAAAAACAAAAAACCACGTATATCCAGGTCGCAGACGAATACCGTACCTGCCCTGGTCTCAACTATTGGTTCACCGATAATTAATTTATTTGTTCAAGCGATATGGTAAAAAACTATGCTTCCGATGTTGAAGCCCTGAATGACCTAGTAGTAAAATACAAAACCCTGAAACAGGAAATAGGTAAAGTCATTATCGGGCAGGATGAAGTAGTACGGGATGTACTCATTTCAATATTCAGCCAGGGTCATTGCCTGTTGGTTGGAGTACCCGGCCTGGCCAAAACTCTGCTGGTAAATACCATTTCGAATGTGTTAGGATTGAGCTATAGCAGAATTCAATTCACCCCCGATTTAATGCCTTCCGATATTATTGGTACCGAAATTCTTGACGACAGCAGGCATTTTAAATTTATCAAAGGTCCGCTCTTCGCTAATATTATCCTTGCGGATGAAATAAACCGGACACCGCCAAAAACTCAGGCCGCTTTACTGGAAGCCATGCAGGAACGTGCCGTAACTGCAGCGGGAAAACGATACGAACTGGACAGCCCGTTTTTTGTTTTGGCCACACAAAACCCCATCGAACAGGAGGGGACGCATCCCC
>CAZPKJ010000017.1:23877-27903 GCA_964587075.1 uncultured Flavobacteriaceae bacterium
ACATATCCGTTACCCGAAGCACAGCTTGATCGTTTTATGTTTAATGTGATGCTTGATTATCCAAGCATGGAGGAGGAAATACGGGTAGTAAAAAATACCACATCCGATTTTGTACCCGAACTCAATAAGATTATTTCAGGGCCCGAAATACTCTATTTTCAACACCTTATCCGGCGTATCCCCATTCCTGACAACGTATTGGAATATGCGGTGAAACTTGCCGCTAAAACAAGGCCAAATACGACTATTGCCCCCGATGACGTGAATAGTTATCTTTCCTGGGGTGCCGGGCCCAGGGCATCGCAGTTTCTGGTAGTAGGTACTAAATGTCATGCCGCTTTCGCGGGAAAATATGCTCCCGATATTGAAGATGTAAAAGTTATTGCACCCGCAATTTTACGTCACCGTATCGTTAAAAATTATAAAGCTGAAGCTGAAGGCATCAGTGTTGAAACGATTATAGCTGGATTGCTGTAATCCACTCAACACTTTTGAACAGAGGGGTTATCGCTGTGCAATAAGCAGCTTTGCAAAATCGTTATCGGCTTACACAACCCTTAACGTATGAAGTATGCTACGCTCATTGCAGTATTGGCCGGCGCATTTTTATTTACCGGTCTTTTCTACCACCATCCGCCCGGTATCAATTTGTTTTTATTTGAGTTAACCGTAATTGCAGCGCTTTTTATTTTAAAAAGTATAAAACCTGATCCACAGGTCATTATATGGCTCACAATACAGCTGGCTACTTGTGCCTCTACAGTGGTGGTCCATTCGGGCCTGTCGTATCAGGTACATTTTCTGGTATCGTTTGTTTTTATTGGAGTGCTCATTTATCCCGGTGTAAAGTCAACCCTTTCAGCCATTCAGCTGGCATTTTACAATACGCTACTGGCTCAAAAAGTGTTCCTGCAACAATTAGCCGGAATCCGGTTTCAAAAAACAAGTCCTGTAATGTTTGCCTGGAATAGTCGGATATTCCTGTTGCCTGTTATGATAATCCTGCTGTTCATTACTATGTACCGGCAGTCGAATCCGAAATTTTTTGAAGCAACGGCAGGTGCCTGGATGATGTCGGCTCAAATCATTGAATTCATCTTTAACCAGGTGAATATACCCGTTCTTGTCACCTTTATTGTGGGATTAATTATATGCAACCAGTTATTTTTTTTACAGCGTGACCAGGGTATATTCCTTTCAGATAAGAATTCATTTGATGATTTGTGGTTCTACAGAAAACAATTTTTATCCGCTACCAATAAAATAGATATACGAAATGAATTAAATGCGGCCCTGTTCTTACTTGCGGGATTAAACCTATTGCTACTGACTGTAAATATAATTGACATCCGGTGGGTTTGGTTTGGTTTTGAATGGCAGGGGAACTACCTCAAACAATTTGTACACGAAGGAACTTACCTGCTCATTATTTCTATTTTAATTTCCATTGCTATTGTAATTTACTTTTTCAGGGGCGCCATCAATTATACTAAAAACAAGTACGTATTTTGGCTGAGTTACATATGGCTTGCGCAGAATGTAGTACTGGCGGTTTCTGTTGGTATCCGAAACTATCACTATATTGAATATTTTAACCTGGCTTACAAACGCATAGGCGTCATAATATTTCTGATACTGGTAATAATTGGTTTAGTAAGCGTGTTTGTAAAAGTGCTCAAACGAAAATCGTCGTTTTTTCTTTATCGTACTAACTTCACAGCATTTTTAATAGTTCTCGTTTTAGTTTCATTTATAAACTGGGACATATTTATTGCACGGTATAACTTCGCCCATCAGCAAAAGGCATTTATTCATTTTAATTATCTGGCCGGGTTATCGCGCTCCTCCCTGCCCTACCTTGACCATTCACGGGATGAACTGAAACGAATTCAGGAGCGACAAAAGAATAGATTTCCGGAAGAAAAGTCATACATTTCACCTGACGAATACTATGACCTGATCGCATCGCGAAAGCGACAATTTATTGAAAAATGGCAACACGAACACTGGCTTTCGTGGAATTACGCTGATTACTCGGCATATCAAAAAATTAAACATCCTGCCAAAGGAACCATAAAGTGAAAAATGATTGTGATTTATTTTTGCCCGGACCAGTAAATAACAAAAAAACCCGGAGGATAGCCGGGTTTTTTTGTTGTAATTAAATAAATCAATAGTATGTCAACCGGATTACATTCGACAGATACTTTGCAAAACGCAAAACCTGTCGGCTGTATCCATATTCGTTATCGTACCACACATACAGTACCACGTTTTTGTTGTCTTTCGATACAATTGTGGCAGGGCTGTCAACAATTGACGCGCATGGGTTACCAACCAGATCGGACGAAACCGTCTCGTTCGAATAGAGGTATTGAATTTGTTCAACCAGTCCACCATTGAGAGCGGCATCACGCAGAAATTCATTGACCTCATCCTTGGTAGTTTGTTTGCCAACCGTTAAATTCAATATGGCCAGCGACACATTGGGAGTTGGAACACGCACGGCATTACCGGTAATTTTTCCGGCCAGCTGGGGTAATGCTTTCGAAACGGCTTTATCGGCACCGGTTTCGGTGATTACCATATTCAAAGGTGCCGATCTCCCCCTGCGATATTTAGGGTGATAATTATCGAGAAGGTTCTGGTCGTTTGTAAAACTGTGAATAGTTTCAATATGTCCCCTTTCGATGCCAAGCTTTTTATCGATTACAGCAAGTACCGGAACAATGGCATTAGTAGTACAGGAAGCCGCTGAATAAATCTTCTCCCCTTCGGCATGGTCTTTCTGATTGATACCGTAAACAACGTTGGGTATATCTCCCTTTCCCGGAGCTGTTAACAGCACTTTGCTTACGCCTTTTGCTTTCAGATGCTGTCCCAGTCCTTCGCGGTCGCGTGAAACACCGGTATTGTCGATTAAAAGTGCGTCATTGATTCCATATGCCGTATAATCGATCTGATCGGGATTTTTAGCCGAGATCATATGCACCTCATGGCCATTAATAATCAACATACGGTTGATAGTATCTTCAATTACTGTACCTGGAAAAGGACCATGGATTGAGTCGGCACGTAAAAGGTCGGCCCGTTTGATAATATCCTCATCCGATTTATCCCTGGTAACAATGGCCCTTAACCGAAGCTGCTCTCCTTTTCCTGCCTGATTAACCAGTTCCCGGGCCAGAATACGGCCAATCCTTCCAAATCCGTACAAGATTACATCTTTGGGTACAATCTTTTTTTTCTCCTCACCAATATAGGCGCCCAGTTTATTGATAATAAATTCACGGGTGTCGTTTTTAAAGGATTCCTTCTCATTGATCCATTCGCTTGTCAAACGGCCGATGTCGATACGGGATGGGGCCAGATTATGCTGAACAAGTTCACGGGCTATTTGTAGTGAATCAAAAATGGAAACAGGTTTTTTAACAATTTCTTTGGCATATTGGTGCAGGGCCAGTATCTGGCTTGCGCTCCGGTCGATGAGCTGATTGCGGAATATGATCAGTTCAACGGATCTGTCGTACCAGAGAGAACCCAGTATGTGAATCAGTTCAATGGCAGCTTTTTCCTGCTTAACCCAGTCGTTTAGTCCAGTAACGTAATTGTCTTTGCTTTCTTTCAGCTTCATGGTTTCGGTAGTCATGTGGAGGTGGTTATAGTATATATATTGGAGAGATTTGGCACATTACCCAAGATACGGTTTTAAATGCTTGCAGCGGGATTTATGTCGCAATCGGCGGATGGCTTTTTCTTTTATTTGTCGGACTCTTTCGCGCGTAAGGTCAAAACGGGCTCCTATTTCTTCAAGGGTCCAACCATGGTTCATTCCTATTCCAAAAAACAGCACCACAACATCTCTTTCCCTTTCGGAGAGGGTACTCAGTGACCGTTCAATCTCCCTTTTCAGCGATTCCGACATGAGCAGGTAGTCTGCTTTGGGTGAATCGCTGTTTTCGAGCACATCGAGCAGGTTGTTATCTTCACCGTTAACAAACGGTGCATCCATTGAAATGTGCCGGC
>CAZPKJ010000018.1:0-27885 GCA_964587075.1 uncultured Flavobacteriaceae bacterium
CAAATAAGATGCATCGGAAATAGCAATGGCTGGAACGGGCATCCGGTTTCCGCGAAAGCGGCCCGTAAGTTCTTCGGCAAAGTGCATGGCATCGCACATACTGCCACCGTTACCGCAGGAAATGATTTTACATCCTCCCTTCACCGCCGCCACCAACACTTTACCCGCGTTTTCGATGTTTTTAAAAGTATCGGGTGAATCAATAAATTCGCGCAACACTGTCTGAGCTTCAAGAAACTGGCTTTTAACTCCGCTCATATACCGGTTATATTAAGAAGTTCCGTTAACACTTTGAGTTATTTAGTTCTTTTATCAAACCGGCACAATCCCTCATCCAGGAATTTTACATAGGTATCAACATCGGGAGTATATCCCCGTGGCTGTGCTAAAATTTTACCATTGTTATCCAGCAATACGTAATAGGGTTGTGAGTTGGTTTGGTACTGGATACGCTGCATATCACTCCATTTATTACCGGTAGTTCTGATTCTTTTCCCGGATTCACTTACATACTGTTCACTCTCGGGCAGTTCGCTTTTGTCATCCACGTAAAGTGAAATAATGACATATTGTTCGGAGAGTCGTTTTAAAACTTTAGAATCGGACCATACATTATCCTCCATTTTCCGGCAATTGACACAGCTCCATCCGGTAAAATCGAGCATTACAGGTTTACCATGCTGCTTGGCGTAACGCATTCCTTCCTCATAATCTTTAAAGCATAACAGGTCGTGCGGACAATTCGACGATTTGGGTTCAACCCATTCTTTATAAAACTCGGGAGGCGGGAACCCGCTGATTAATTTCAGGGGCGCTCCCCATATTCCGGGTATGAGATAAAAAGTAAATGTAAATGCCAGTATCGCGAACATTAACCGGGGAACAGAAATAAACTTTACATCACTGTCGTGGGAAAATTTTATTTTTCCTAGTAAGTAAACACTCCACAAACCAAAAATCACCACCCAGATGGCGATAAAAATTTCTCTTTTAAGGAAACCCCAGTGGTAGGCGAGATCAACATTGGATAGAAATTTTAACGCCAGAGCAAGTTCTAAAAATCCCAGGCTCACTTTTACCGAATTCAGCCAGCCTCCCGATTTGGGAAGATTGCTAAGCAACGAGGGAAAAGCGGCAAACAAAGCAAAGGGCAAAGCCAGTGCCAATGCGAATCCGGTCATACCCACAATTGGACCCAGGTAACTACGTCCATGAGCCGCCTCTACCAATAAGGTTCCTATAATTGGTCCCGTACATGAAAACGACACAAGTGATAATGTAAATGCCATAAAGAAAATACCAATGAGTCCTCCTTTGTCGGATGCGGCATCGGCTTTATTTACCAGCCATGAGGGGAGCACGATTTCGAAGGCGCCAAAAAATGATATAGCGAACACAATGAAAATTACAAAGAATGCCAGGTTAAAAAAGGAGTTACTTGCCATTTCATTCAGCGCATCGGAGCCCAGTGTGATGGTAACCAGAAAACCTAAGCCAACATAAATAACTATAATTGAAACTGCATAAACTATGGCGTTGGCCAGCCCTTTTTGGCGGGAACTGCTTTTTTTAGTAAAAAAACTTACGGTCATCGGGATCATTGGAAACACACAAGGGGTGAGCAATGCCAGCAGACCTCCAATAATTCCACCTATAAATATCCCCCAAATAGAGCCCACATGCTGATTGTCGCCCTCCAGTTCGCCACATCCTTCTTCGAGATCGACAATTGGGCCGCCTCCCGGTGCAATGAGTTGACGTGCATCAATGGTATCGGGAACCAGGTTATTTTTTCCGGCGGGACTATCAACAGGCTGAGGCACTACCTCATCAACAGGTGCAGTTACGACGGATGTTTCAGAACCAGGCTCGCCAGGTACCTGGAATGAAAAATTAACCTGATCGGGCGGAAGACATTTTTCATCATCACACACCATAAACTCCACATAGCCCGAAATTTTGAAACTCTGTTCCGATAAAATTTTTATCTTTTGTTTAAATACCGCTTCATCTGAAAAATATTTCAGGTCCATTTCGAAATTCTTGTCATAATATTCGGTGGCTTTACCTTCGGTAACTTTTCCAACCAAACTATATGCAGGGTTCTTGTCGAAAGAAAAGGTGGTTTTTATCGGACCTCCGTCCGCAATAAACTGCGAGTACATATGCCATCCCTTGTCGATACGGGCAGTCATGACCAGCGTAGCTTCCGAAGCTGAAGTTTTCTCGACTTTGGTGCTCCATTTAACCGGTGTAAGGATTTGAGCGGGAAGAACTGATGGAAAAGCCATCAACACGCTGACTATAAATAATTTAAAACGATTCAATAAAATCACATCTGTTAATTTTAACTTAATAAACCGGCCAAAATTAATCAATAGGGTGGGTTATGGCAAATTCCCGCTGATGGCGACACTGATAAAAGGCAGCAATCTTGTAGAAAACGAATCTTTTCTTATATTGTTTTAATAATCATCCTGCAGCGGGTGATTATTTGCTGCCAACCGTTTATTTTTAATCCATACTTTAAAATTTTCAATCTATGAGTTTTTCAGCGGTAACTACAGTCGACAGAATGCCCGGGTTAAGCCATGAAGCATTCATTAAAAATTATTTGGATCCCGGTATACCGGTAATCATTCCCGATGCCACCCGTTTGTGGAAAGCCCATAAAACCTGGGATATTGATCTATTCAAGCACCGGCTTGGTCAAAAGCAAGTCATGGTACAGGAAATCCATTACAATATGCATGACTTTATGGAAACTGTTGAGTCATCGGAGGAGGGACGCCCATCGGGATATCTCAACGAACTGAATATTCATAAAGATATGCCTGAATTGCTCAATGATTTGCAACCCTTATTGAGTTATGCATTACCCGACCGGCTCATGACTAAATTTATGCCCGCTTCATGGGGTATGCGAAATGGTGTTCTGGAATTACTAATCGGTGGCAAAGGAACCAAATTCCCTACCATACATTTCGACGGGCATTTCATGAATACTTTTGTAACACAAATAAGGGGTGATAAGGAATTTATACTTTTCCCACCCGACCAAACACCATATATGTATCCTGCAACTAAAGGATCGAACAAATCGATGGTGAATGACGTCGATACACCTGACCTGGAGAAATATCCGCTTTTTGCCAATACCAAACCGGTGAGAACAATTTTATATGAAGGTGAAACTATTTTCATGCCTACAGGCTGGTGGCACACTACCCGTTTACTTTCGTTATCGATAGCTGTATCGGTCAATAATATCTGCCAGAATCAGTGGGACGACTTTGTTGACGATTTTGCTCCAACTTTAAGCCAAAGCCCGGTTCGGCAGAAAATTTATAAAACCTATCTTAAAATTGCGGGAAAAGTGATGGATGTTACCGGGAAATAATTCATTGATGTTATTAATTACCTTTTTACTAATTTGGCGGCCAATCATCCCGGTGCCGTGAATTTCGACAATAAAATAATTTCTGCCAACAACACTTCGGCTAAATCAATCCGGTTTGAAAAACTGCTGAACCACCTTTTTAACCGTTTTAGGCTGCGCGTAAAGGTTCATCCGCTTTTGAACGCTTCCGCCGATATGGTTTCGGAATACCAGCGAATTAATTTTTATCACCTGATGAACAGGGTTCTGGATTCAAATATCGAAGGAGACATCGTTGAGCTTGGCTGTTTTGAGGGTCAAACCGCATTATTGTTTCAACAAATATTAGTGAATTACAAAGCGGAAAAGCGATTTGTTGTGTTTGATAATTTTCGTCACGATTTCGGGTTAAATACTGATATTAAATCGCGATTAATAGAAAATTTTAAAAATAAAAACCTGCCATTACCTGAAATTGCCGACGGTGATTTTAAGGACACCCTTAAAAATAATCTTCCTGAAAAAATTGCTTTTCTTCACATCGATTGCGGATTTGGAGGAGATAAATATTTACATAAGGAAGTAATTTTAAACTGCCTGAACCAAACGTACAACCGGATGGCAGCGGGAGCTGTGTGTGTGTTAATGGATTATCATGTTGATGGAATAACCTTAAACGGAACCAACTGCAACCCGGGTGTAAAGCTTGCATGTGATGAGTTTTTTAATGACAGGCCCGAAAAAGTTTATACGCTTTACGGAGGACAATACTCACATGGTTATTTTATAAAAGGTAAGTTGAATCCTTAACCGGGAAAAACTTAATCAAAACCATTTGTAAATTTCATCGAGCGTAAGTTCCCGCTTCTGTTCATGCTTGATATCTTTAATCACCTGACCCGCATCCATCAGAATCAACCGATTGCCAAATTTCACAGCATCCCTTATATTATGTGTTACCAATAGTGTTGTAAGATTATGTTGTTTAACGATATCATCGGCCAGATGCATTACTTTTTCCGCTGTTTTCGGGTCGAGCGCCGAAGCGGGCTCATCCATCAGTAACACCTTCGAATCATCCATAACTGCCATGAGAAGTGTCATGGCCTGCCTTTGGCCACCCGACAACTTGCTCATTGGCTGATTAACCTTTCTTTCGAGGCCGGGCATTAATTCACGGATCCGTGACGAAACTAATCCGCGAAAGCGTGGCCCGGTGCCAATAATTAATTTTTTTGCAGCTGTGCGCAATGAGGCGAGACGAAAGTTCTCAACGATCGTCAAACCCGATGCGGTACCGGCCAACGGGTCCTGAAACACCCGTGAAACAAATTTACTTCGTATATGCTCAGGCATTTCGGTTACATTCGTATTGCTGATGTATATTTCACCCGAATCACACCTGATACTTCCGGCAATAGCGTTCAGCAATGTTGATTTTCCGGACCCGTTCGCCCCAAGGAGTACAATAAAATCACCGCGAGAAACAGTGAGATTAATATCGCGGAGTGCGTGAACTTCGTTCGATCCACCTTTTGAAAAATACTTATTCAGTTTTTTAATCTCTATCATAACTTTCTCATCCCCGACCGGGTAACCGCGACAATCAATAGCACAATTACGGCGGTTACCAGTTTTAAATAGTTTGGATTTAATCCGAATGACAGTGCAGCAGCCAGAATGAGACGAAAAACCACACTTCCGGCAACAACAGCAGCTACCTGGATGATAATCCTGTTTCCCGGAATCAGTCCCGAAACGGTATCCCCAATCATCACGGCAGCAAGTCCGGAAATAACAATACCAATGCCCATATTGATGTCAGCAAATCCCTGATACTGTACCAGTAAAAATCCGCTAATGGCCGTAAGCGCGTTCGCCATGGCGAGTCCTGTAATTTTCATTATGGTGGTGTTTACACCAACGGCACGAACCATACGGTCGTTATTGCCGGTTGCTCTCATGGCAATACCAAAATCGGTTTGCAACAGGAGGGTAAGTATTAATACCAGGACAGCAACAAATACCATTACAACCACGAAATTCTGTTTTACCGGTTCATCAATCCATGTAACAAGCTGATGTATAAGGAAAGTATCCATCAGTGGCAGGTTCGACCTTCCCATAATACTCAGGTTTATGGAATAGAGGGCGGTCATTACCAGTATTCCTGCCAACAGGGCATTTACTTTTAACCTTGTATGAATAATTCCGGTGGCGATTCCCGAAGCGGCGCCGGATAAACAAGCAATAATAAAAACCATAGCCGGGTTCCATCCCCAAACCAGTCCAACTGCTGTTACCACACCACCAAGTGTATAACTTCCATCGGTAGTAATATCAGGAATATTAAATATTTTAAGTGAAATAAAAATTCCCAGCCCCATGCATGCGTAACCTAATCCCTGGACTATAGCGGCTGTATAAAAATCCATAATCAATCCATTGCGTTGTTACGGTGAAAACGATTCGAAGGTTGAATCGGGTTTTATTCCAAATGTGTTTGCAACCTGAGGGTTAAAAATTTTTCGCCTGACTTCTACTATTTCGGGTTGCGGTACTTCGTTCATTCCCGACAATATAAACATTGCGGCCAGGGTTCCCGACTGATAACCCCACCAGTAAAAATCGGCACCATACGATGCAAGGGCTCCACGGGAAACCAGTCCGGCTTCACTGGTAAAAACGGGAACACGCGCACCGTTACATAAGGTTGCTATAGTTTCGAAGGAAGCGAATATAACGTTATCGGGCAGTGCGAAAAACGCGTCAATTTTTTTAGCCAGCAGGGCCTGTGTTACCAATTGTGTTTCGGAACTGTTGTTTACCGGAAGGCTCACCAGTTCCAGTCCGAGCTCATTGCATTTCTTAAACAAAACATTAAACGCATCCTTGCTTTGCGGTTCACTCTGGTTAAAAACCGTTCCAATACGTTTTGCTCCCGGAACCAGTTCCCTGATAATCACAACAGCGGAATCAATATAGTCGAGCGTTTCATAAACTCCCGACAAGTTATCGGGTGCTTTACCACTGCGGTCGTTCAGCCCGGCGATATCGGGCCGTGGTGCTACCATCATAAAAACCGGGACCGAGGAGGTTCGTTTTACTGCAGTGATAGTTGAAAGGGTAACATTTGTTCCCAGGATATCGGGCTCCTGTGAAAGAATGTAATCGCACGACTGATTAAGCATGGGTATATCGCCCTGTGCATTGGCATATACAACTCTTATGGTACTGTCTTTTATGGAAAGTCCTTCCGCGGCAAGCGCATCGAAGAATCCCTTTTTAGCCAGTTCAACTGTTGGATCCTGTATGAAATCGAGAAAGCCCACAACAGCAATTTGTTTCTCATGATCACGGTTACCACATGCGAAAATGGCAGTACAAAGGAACACCCAGAAAAATAATATCCAGTTACTCTTTACTTGCATCATCCATACAGGTTAATTGTTGATCCTTCGTGAAATTTACCAGGAACCTCCGGCGCCACCGCCCCCAAAACTACCACCGCCAAAACCACCGAAGCCGCCACCACCACCGCCACCAAATCCGCCATGTCCTGAAAAGCCGCCCCACGACCCATGGTGTACCCTTCGGGCCTGGTTGAGCAGTTCCCATGCAGTCCAGAACGACAAACTGTTAACGCTGGCATATTGTTTTACCGAACGAACCTGAATCATAATTACTAAAACAATTAAAAATAAAACGCCTATAGCAATTAGTATAAAAGGAACGGGGCTTTTGGTTTCTTCATCCGGTAAATGTTCACCGGCTGCCAGCCGGAAAATAGTACTTGTTGCTTTGTCGAGGCCGGTAAAATAATCACCCTCCCTGAACGAGGGTTTGATATCATTTTCAATGATTCTTTTAACCAAACCGTCGGTCAACACACCTTCCATACCATAACCCGTTGGAATAAAAATTTTACGGTCGTCGACCGCTATAAAAATCAGTACACCGTTATTTTTCCCCGCTTTACCAATTCCCCATTTTTCGGCAAGCTGTATGGCGTAGTCATCAATAGGATAGCCGTCGAGGGTACGAATCATGACAATGGCTACCTGTGTGGAAGTACTGTCGTTGTAAGCAACCAGCTTATTTTCAAGCTGCGAAACCTCTGATTTTGTTAAAGTGCCTGAATAGTCGTTAACAAGCCTCGGAGGGTCAGGAACAGGGGGAAAATCCTGGCTTGTCCCTGTAAAAGGAAAAAGGGCACCCAATAAAATCCATAATATTATCCTCATTCCTTTTTGCCTCCGAATAAAATTTCATTTGGTAACTCATTGCTATCGGTTGGGGATACAGGAAAATGCTGCGACAATACCAGGCCTGTTTCAGCGATTGCATCCATAATACCTTCAAAAAAAAGTCCTTCACGGAACCGGGTCTGCATTTTATTTTTAACCGAGCCCCAAAAGTCGTATCCAACAATCTGGTGAATACCCTCATCGCCGATAATGCAAAACTTACGGTCGCGGAACGAGACATAAATAAGTACACCGTTGCGAAGCGCGGTTTTATCCATTCCCAGCTGACCGAACAAAAATGCGGCACGGTCGAGCGGGCCATCTTCCGAATGATCCTCAATAAAAACCCGGACCTCGCCGGATGTCTGTTTTTCGGCATCGGCAATGGCCTGTTTAAGTTGCCGAATCTGTTCGGCGGTGAGGATTTTTGTTGCTTCCAATGGTTATCAGAATTTCACTTCCGGTGCTTTTGAGGCAGCTTCATCGGCTTCAAAGTATGCTCTTTCGGTGAACCCGAACATGCCGGCTAAAAAGTTTCGCGGAAATGTTTTAAGGTATGTGTTGTAATCCTGAACCGACTGGTTGAATTTATTCCGTGCTACCTTGATCCGGTTCTCGGTGCCAGCCAGTTCGGCCTGAAGTTCCAGGAAATTCTGATTGGCCTTAAGGTCGGGATACTGCTCAACTGTTACAAGCAACCTGCTTAATGAGGAAGTGAGCTGACCCTGTGCCGCCTGAAACTGTTGCAGCGATTCACGCGTAATGTTATTGGCATCAATCTTAACCTGCGACGCCTGTGCTCTGGCTTCAATCACCTGTGTGAGAGTCGACTTTTCGAAATCGGCATAACCTTTTACCGTATTAACCAGGTTAGGGATCAGGTCGAGGCGGCGCTGATAATCGCTTTCAACGTCCTGCCAGGATTTGGTGACCATTTCATTCCGTGTCACCATCTCATTATAAGTTCCGGCAAACAGCCTGTAAACAACAAAGGCAATGACTACAACGAGTCCGATAGTAATCCATTTTTTCATAGTGTTCTGTATATTATGTGATACAAATGTAGTGCTTTTGAAATAACGGGTGGACTAAATTTTTCCCATCTTAATAACCTGGCGAACCAGCTCCTCGGGTTTCCTGGATCCAATCAGGTAAACCGGCCCTTCGGAAGTTTCAACCCTTACAGCATCCTTTCCTCCCGAATAAAACTTAATGGTACCATTGCGGTGCAGATTATAAACAGGGTTATTAATTAAGAAATTGCTGTATTTAACTTTCTCAACCGACCTGATACTGTTCCATGGAATAACAACTTTTCCCGTTCCCAGAAAACCGGTTATCCGGATACCCTCTGCCGTGACAACGGTATGTATATGTGTAACAAATAATAATATCACCGAAATTACCAATATCGCAATGCCAACAAAAAACAATAACTCCCCGTTAATTTCAGGAATATCGGTAAAATAATACGCGATAAAACAAAACATGGCTAAAAAAATACGCAAACTCAGGGTGTGCTTATTGAACCCGATATACTGGCGTTCTTCGAAGAGCTTTGCTTTATCGTCCATTACCTTTTGTTTTTTCGCAAAACGAATTTATAACAATTTACCGAATTGACGGTAACTTTATGTTTTTCACTGATTCTTTGACCGGCTACCCACACTATTTCGCCTTCGCTCTCGAGAACCATGATCTTTTCTTTCTGCGACGGGGTAAGTTTTTTGTCGACTAACAGATCGCTGACAAGCTTACTTCCTTTCAAGCCCAGAGGAACAAAAAAGTCGCCATGTTGCCATGGACGTAAAATCAGGGGGAACACCAGCCGGCTTTCGTCCAGGTAAGCGGCTTCCGGGTTTGTAAAGTCGGGGTTGCGTTTCAATTCCTCCACATCACATTCATTTAGTTGTAATACCTGCAGGTTAAAATCCGGTGTTGCAATAGTACTGTTGCCCTTACCCACCATCCAAACCGTGTGGTTGTTGGTATCAACCGGCATTACCTCCAGCCCTTCACGCATCCTTACCATACGGTGTGTAGATGAATAAACCCCGGATCCTGTCCGGACACTGTAATAAGCATCGCGACAAGAATCATAATTGAAGCCCAGGGGACTCATCAGATGGTACAATACAGTTATCGGTGAAGGGAACCTGTCAAGTTCTGTAGTATTTATTATGAAAGATTCATCCGATTGCGATGCGGTAACAATTGTCGCTTTTATGCTTTCAATAAAATAGCCGAGAAGTTTTTCGGATTCGCTGGTTATCCTGGCATGTTTAAGCATGGCCGAGTTTAACGAGGGATTAATTTCTTTAAGAACCGGAACAACCTGATTACGTATTTTATTTCTGATATAATCATTGGAATCATTACTGCTGTCGTTGCGCCATTCAACAGCATGTTTGCCTGCGTAAGTTTCAATTTCCTTTCGGGATGCAAATAACAGAGGCCGCAAAAAGATTCCATGCGAAGATCTTATGCCATGCATTCCTGCCGGTCCTGTACCCCTCACAAGATTAATCAGCATGGTTTCAACCACGTCGTCGGCATGATGGGCCAATAAAACATATCGGTAATTGTGGTCCCTGGCTAATTGCGAAAACCAATCGTACCGTAAACGGCGGGCTGCCATTTGAATGGATATCCGGTTTTCGCCGGCATAAGCAGCCGTATCGAACTTTTTACTATGAAACCTGAATTCATTATTCGCTGCAATCTGCCGCACCAGGTTTTCATCGGCATCCGATTCGGCACCTCTCAGCATAAAGTTACAATGCGCCACGGCACCCTGGTAACCTGTGCGTTTAAAAAGGTGTGTCAGCACTGCCGAATCAACCCCTCCGCTCACGGCCAGCAGGAAGCTGTGGGAGTCACGGTTACATGATTCGCCGTCTGAATCCAGCAATTCTGTCAGGGAGTGCACGAACTTATCAAACATGCTTTTGTGTTTTTAATTTCTCCATAAAAAGCGCCCCGTCAAAACCCAAAGCCTGTATCTGCGGAAGCAATTTTACCATAGTTTCCTCAAATTCTTTTTGCGGATCACTGTTGGCTGTGATGGCGCCACCGGCCGGAACGAGCGCCGTTTTTCTCTTCATATCCATCAGGATACACCTGATTACCACATTAAAATCAAAATCGCCAGAAGGATGTATATATCCTACCGTTCCTGAAAATAACTGTCGCCTGAAATTCTCATATCCGTCAATAAGTTTCATGGCACTTATTTTTGGTGCACCCGTCATGGATCCCATCGGGAACATAGCCCTGATTATATCCGTGAATGACCCGCTGTTTTTTAATTCACAACTTATGGTGGAAATCATTTGATGCGACCGCGGAAAGGTATATACGCCAAACAACTCATCCGTTTTTACACTACCTTTTGCCGCAATACGTGAAAGGTCATTTCGAACAAGGTCAACTATCATCACATTTTCGGAGCGCTCCTTTTCACTTGATAACAGGGCCAGGCGGTTCCGGTTGTCGGCTTCAGGATTGCTGTCGCGAGGAGCGGTACCCTTGATGGGTTGTGAAAAAAGCTTATTACCGCGCCTGCATAAAAATCGTTCGGGACTGGCACATGCCAAATGATTATCTTCAAACCGGTAATAGGCCGAAAAAGGATTGGGTGAAAAGTTTACAAGATTCCTGTAAACACCTGTAGGGCTGGCCTCCAATACATCGAAAAGCAAACTGTGGCAAAAATTTAGTTCGTACACATCGCCGTTTTGAATATCACGCAATATATCCAAAACTGTTTCAATATATTTTTTATAGTGTACCCCCACTGCAAGTGTTCCTGTAAATGCCTCGTCTCCCGAAAGGGAAATTTCCATAACGTGGTTATAAAGCACTGAAGGGTCAGCTTTTGTGCTTTGAACTGTCAGAATGCCGTCTTTACAAATGAAAAGATTTTCGGGAACAAAAAAATGTACTAAAGGAAATCCGGTATATGCCGTGTTTGAGGAGTTCAGGTTTTCAATTTCATTTTTTACATCATAAGCTATATAACCTAACACCATATTATGCTGCCTTTGGTGCTTTGCTAAAAAACTGCCCAGACCATCAAGCGCGTTGGCATACGCGATATACTCATCGGCTGCGCCACTTCCTGCAATAAAATCATAGCCGGTGCCGGTGACCGGAACAACTGCGTTACTGTTATTATTTCCTCCCAGAAACACGCCCCGGTTGCTCTCGCCGGTAAACTCCAGTATTTTACCGGTAACACCTTTCGGTGGATGTTGAATGGTTAACGCATGATACATGAGGTCAACGGAATGCCCCGAAGTTAACAAAAAGCAGGAAAGGAGCGGGATTTGAGCTTAACTGAATTGCGGGTTGGCGGTTACTTCATCCCATACCATCTGCAGCCCGTCACGCAATTCAATCTGATGTTTCCATCCCAGCGCATGAATTGCTGATACATCCAGTAATTTCCGCGGGGTGCCATCGGGTTTGGACGCGTCGAAGCGTAAAGCCCCCCTGAAGCCACTCACTTCTTTAACCAAACCGGCGAGATCTGCAATGGTAATGTCGGTACCTGTACCTATGTTTAAAAATCCAGGGTTGCTGTATTGGTTCATCAGAAAAAAACAGGCGTCGGCCAGATCATCTACATGCAAAAACTCACGCATGGGTTTACCGCTGCCCCAAATTTCGACCTCTTGCCGGTTATCGCGTACGGCTTCATAAAACTTTCTGATGAAAGCCGGCAAAACGTGTGAATTCTTTAAATCGTAGTTATCGTTAGGGCCGTACAAATTGGTTGGCATCACTGATATAAAATCGCATCCATACTGTGACCTGAAAGCTTCGCACAATTTGAGCCCGGCAATTTTAGCTATGGCATAGGGTTCATTGGTAGGTTCAAGAGCCCCCGTGAGCAGATATTCTTCCCTGATTGGCTGAGGACACATTTTGGGATAGATACAGGATGATCCCAGGAAGAGTAGTTTCTTCACTCCGGTGGTGTATGCCTGATGAATAACATTCGACTGAATCATCAGGTTTTCATATAAAAAATCGGCCCGGTAAGTATTGTTGGCTACTATGCCCCCTACTTTAGCGGCAGCAAGGAAAACATATTCGGGCTTTTCGGACGAAAAAAACGCGGTTACATCATTCTGATTGCGCAGGTCAAGTTCTTTTGACGATCGCACAACCAGGTTATGGAATCCCTCTTTTTGAAGTTTACGAACTATAGCCGACCCCACCATTCCGCGGTGGCCGGCTATATAAATTTTTGATTCTTTATTCAATGTACTGATAACTTTTTAGTAGTGTTTTTATAATTGCCGCAACTTTGAAATCACTCCTCATCGTAATGATTTACCTCGTGGCCACCCTGCTGGAGGTATTTATCTTTGCTGAATAATTTTAAATCGGCGGCTACCATTTCACGAATGATATCATCGAGTGTGCGGGTAGGTTCCCAGCCGAGTTTTGCTTTTGCTTTGGCGGGGTCGCCTATGAGCAAATCCACTTCGGCGGGGCGGTAGTAATTTTTATCGATGCGCATCACCACTTTTCCCGTTTCAACAGGGTACAGGGGGTTTACCGATTTCTTAACTACAGCCTGTTCATTCTCTTCCTTACCCTGAAATTCCAGTGTAACACCAATTTCATTGAATGCTTTTATAATGAAATCCCTAACGGTTGTTGTAACTCCGGTTGCAACTACAAAATCTTCGGGAGTATCGGGCTGCAACATTTTCCACATCGCTTCAACATAATCCCTTGCATGTCCCCAATCGCGACGGGCATCAATATTTCCCATGTAAACACAATCCTGCAGCCCATGCGCTATCCGGGCCACCGCACGGGTAACTTTCCGGGTCACAAATGTTTCTCCCCGCAAGGGCGATTCATGATTGAACAGGATGCCATTCACCGCATACATACCATATGATTCACGGTAATTGACAATGATCCAATAGGCATAAAGTTTAGCTACCGCGTAGGGAGATCTGGGGTAAAACGGCGTTGTTTCCTTTTGTGGTATTTCCTGAACCAGGCCATAAAGTTCAGAAGTGGAGGCCTGGTAGATGCGGGTTTTTTTGGCCATTCCCAGCAACCGTACCGCTTCAAGAATTCGCAATGCTCCAATTCCATCGGCATTAGCTGTATATTCAGGGGTTTCGAAACTCACTTTCACATGCGACATGGCTCCCAGATTATAAATCTCGTCGGGCTGAACTTCCTGAATGATGCGAATCATATTGGTGGAGTCGGTCAGGTCGCCATAATGCATTTTGAACCTAACATTTTTCTCGTGCTGGTCGTGGTACAGATGGTCGACCCGCTGGGTATTAAAAAGTGAACTTCTTCGCTTAATACCATGTACCATATATCCTTTTTCGAGCAGCAATTCTGCCAAATAGGCACCATCCTGTCCTGTAATACCTGTAATTAACGCTGTTTTCATAAATTTTTATAGGGCTTTTTTAAGATTAACCTGTAACGCCACAGATCCCTGATGGGTTCGGCAAACAGGAAATTAAAATGGCTTTCCTGAACAATTATTCAAGGAAGGTTCGTTATTAGCGTGGGCGAATCCCTTCTTATTGTTAATTTTGTGCAAAACTAATTAGAAATTCATCCAATCAGCTAATTTAAGTTTTCACCAATGGCCATTTACAGCCTATTCGTATCGGCAATCACTGTAATTTCAAATAATTCGGTTTATACATGAGCAAACCCACTGCAAGCAACACCATTATTGACCAAAAGGACATTAAAAAAACCATTATGCTGGTTTTAAAAAACTGGTATTGGTTCGTGCTTTTCCTCACCCTGAGCATAGGAGGATCGATTCTTTATTTATACAAAGCGACCAATTTTTACGGTGCTGAAGCTAAAATCCTGATAAAACCTGAAAAAAACGCCATTCAGGATGCACTCACCGCCAGCCTTTCATCGGGTCCTTCGAAGGATGAAATTGCTAACGAAATGGAGATTCTTTCTTCCTCATCACTTATAAATGAAGTCATTAGCAAGTTAAATCTGGATATCTCCTATTTCATTGAGGGTCGATTAAAAACCGGGGAATTGTATAAAGGGCGTCCTTTTTTAGTTGACGGTAAAATTATTGACGCCACCTTTTACGGCGCACCCTTTTACGTCAATATCCTCAATAAGGAAACCTATCGCTTAACGCTTGATTTTCAAAATTTTAAATACAACAAAGTGCATAAGTTCGGGGATCCGGTGGTGAATGATCATTTTTCACTTATTGTATCGAGCGATTCCAGCATTATTGAGAAAAACATGTCGCTGGTAAGCGATGCCAAGTATCTGTTCCGGATAAACAACCGCGATTACCTGGTGAACAAATACCGCAGGGCACTGCAGCTAAATCAGGGCGAAGAGGCCACGGTAATCAATCTCTTTTTCGAGGATGAAGTTCCCGAAAAGGCTGTGAGTTTTGTGAAAACATTAACGGAACAATACATTAGTAATTCCATTTCGGTTCAGCGTGAAATAAATGAAAACACACTTTCCTTTATTGATGAACAACTGCGTGATGTTGAAGACATATTAAATGGGGTTGAATCAAACCTGGAGCAATTTCAGCGCCAGCGGACATCCATGAATCCGGAGAACGAACAGGATGTTTACCTGCAGCAAAAAGTTGGCTTCGAAAATGACCTGGCTCGTTTAAATATTCAATTGCGATCGGTAGAGTATTTATACGAGCAGCTAACCAGCGGCTCCGATGTGTCTTCCATATCTCCTTCCATGCTTGGCGACTCACCCGACCCTGCGCTTGGATCGGCTTTTTCGGAATTAAATGCCCTGTTGCAGCGCAAAACAAACCTTCTGTTCAGCAATACGCCAAGCAGCCCGGTTGTTAAGGAAGTAGATGCACAAATATCCGTAGCCAGGCAGTCGCTCATATCTAACGTTATGAGTATGCGCCGAAGCCTGGTTGTGAGGATCAACTCACTGAATTCACAGGTCGGACAGTTTCAGGGAGCCATGAGCAAGATGCCAACTACCATGCGTGGCCTGGTTAACATCAACAGGAAGGTTAGCATCAATGAAAAAATTTATTTGTTCCTTCTCGAAACAAGAGCGAAAACGGTTATTGAAAAGGCAGGTATCGTTGCCGATAAATACATCCTGGAACCGGCAAGTTCAACCGGTCTTGAAAAACCGATCCGTGAAAAAATCCTGCTGGCTGGGTTCGGAGCAGGGCTGGCACTCTCTTTTTTACTGATATTTCTAAAGAGCATTTTCTACAATTACATCCGTACGAAAGACGACCTTGCCGAATTAAGCACGTTGCCGGTCATTGGAGTTATTGGTAAAAGCAAGGAAGCAAAAAACGATTATCTTATCGTTGACAAGTTTCCTCAATCCATTACCAGCGAATCGTACCGTGTTATACGAACAAATTTATCCTACTTCAGTCCGAAAGCCGCCAGCAAAGTTGTTCTGCTAACCTCATCGGTGGCTGGTGAAGGAAAAACATTCAACGCTATCAATACCGGAACCATCCTTGCCAAAACCAAAAAACGTGTAGTGCTGGTTGATCTCGATTTACACAAGCCAAAACAGGCAAACGCTTTCAATCTCAAAAACGACGTAGGTGTAACATCATTCCTGGTTGGCAAAGCCACCCTGGATGAAATTATAAAAGAAACGCCGGTCGAAAACATGGAAGTTATCCTGACAGGCCCGCGTACCCCAAATGCTTCGGAGCTGATTGTTGATCCGATGCTTGAGGAAATGATTATGGAACTCAAAAAGCGTTATGATTATGTAATCCTCGACACTCCTCCTGTTGGATTGTTGTCGGATGCACTTGCGTTGATGAAGTTTTCGGATTTGAACATCTATGTATTAAAGGCGGGATTCTCAAAGAAGGATTTTGTGGATATCGCCCACCAGATTGTAGAAAAGAACAACGTAAAACATATGGTATTCCTGCTGAACAATGTGAATGTAAAAAACATTCCTGCAGGTTACGGCGGAGGTTATTACAAATAGATATTCGCCGTTACCAGGTGATGTTACAGATACCGGTTATTATTCATGAACGACGATTCAGCTTTTGAAGCAAAAGGAAACAGTTTCCTGAATGCCGTACGAAGTATCAGGAAACATACCAGTCCTTCGCACAAGCGAAAAATTGCCGGGCTCAGTGTGTTGACTTTTATCTCTGCCATCCTGGATGTAGTTGGGCTGGCTGCCGTTTTGCCACTCATTAAGGCTGGAACTGATACGGCTGTGATTCACTCGAACAAATACCTGAGTTCTGTTTATAATTACTTTGGATTCGCTTCAGAAAAGTATTTTGTGCTGGCCCTTATTGGTGTATTGCTCACATACTTCATTTTTAAAACCCTTTTCGGGATTTTTGTAAACTGGCTCCAGGCCCGGCTGATTTCAAATATCGCGGTGTACATTACAAAAAATCAGTACGAAAAATATTACAGTCTCGATTATCTCGACTTTAATGCTATCCGGTCATCATTTATGATCAGGAATATTTTATACAATCCTACTTCATATGTTCAGTGGATCATTCAGCCAATGACACTGATAATTTCCGAAATGTTTATAGTTCTTTTGATTATTGGCGCCATTGCCTATTATGATTTGTTTTTACTTTCCTTTATTGTTGCAACCATTGGCCCCGCCACTTATTTTGTTTACCGAGCCCTGAAAAAACGGGGAACCCGCATAGGCCTGGGTATCGACGGTGTTTTCCCGTATACGTTAAGCTCCCTCAACGAATCCATTCAGGGCTATGTTGATGTAAAATTAGCCGGTAAAGAAAAAATGTACAAGGATCGTTTTCTGCGGCACACAAAAAACTATCAGGAACTTATGCAAAGCGCTTCGTTGCTGGGTCAGATTCCGTTGCGCACCAATGAAGTTGTAGCATTGCTGGGAATTGTTCTTATTTTTCTTTATGCACTTTTCCTGTCGGGGCAGCAAAATGATGTAATCCTGCTCGTAGGTGCCTTTGCCGCGGCAGCCTACCGGCTAATGCCATCGATGAACCGGATACTGAATTCGTTTACTTTTATCAATAAAAATCAAATATCGATTTATAACCTGGGGTTGTATGAGGACTTACTCAAAAATGAGTCGGGCGACTTAAATGCCCAAAAAGTTGTTTTCAATGATTCCATTAAGTTTAACCACATTTCTTTTTCGTTTCCCAAATCAGGCAAACAAATTTTTTCGGATCTCGATTTTGAAATTAAGAAAGGCGAAAAAATTGGTTTTGTTGGCTCTTCGGGATCCGGAAAAACAACTATCATGAATATTTTACTGCGGTTTTATAAAGAATCCCGTGGAGAAATTCTTGTTGACGGCCAGCCTCTCACTAAAGAAAAAACCGGAAGCTGGCGCAGTTTGATTGGCTATGTTAAACAGGATATTTTCCTGATCGACGGAACCATCCGTGATAATATCACCTTGGGAGATCCTGAAACCGATGAGGAGCGTTTGCAAAGCGCGCTGGTCCAGGCTTCGTTGATTGATCTGGTAAACAGCCTTCCTCAGGGAGTCGACAGCCAGATTGGTGAAAAAGGAAATAACCTTTCAGGTGGTCAGCGTCAGCGTATAGGTATAGCCCGCTCATTATACCGCAACGCACAAATTCTTATTTTTGATGAAGCAACCAGTGCCCTCGACAACAATACCGAAAGTGAAGTTACCGAAGCCATCGACTCCCTTTCAAAAATTAATAAAACCGTATTTATCATTGCCCACCGTATAACCACACTTCGCAACTGCGATCGGATTTACGAACTTAAAAATGGCAAAATTGACGGCATCTACAATTACCAGGACCTGGTAGCAAAAGTTATTTAAACCTTGAACTGCAGCCGATGATTGAAAGGATATTTACACAAATCAGAAACCGGCTTTTTGATTATTCGGGCAAGCCGGCTGATAACCTTTCAGCAACCGATCAAATTAAAGCCGCCTTGCTGTGGTTCAGAAACAGTTTGCTTCCCGAGGGGGGCGCATCAGCCAAATACAGTATGATGACCCATCTTTTTTCGCCGGGTTATCCTATGTCGACTGCCAACTGGGTACCCGTGTTGTCGCGCATACAGCAGTTCTATCCCGAAGTTTACAAAGAATTATTCGGCAGTACCGACGTCAATAAGGAGTTGGTGAACTGGATCATAAGAACACAACGCCGGGATGGTACCTTTCCGGGCTCCTATGGTGATTTTATGAACCAGGCACCGGTAGTTTTCAATAACGGCATGATCATTCATGGCCTGCTCGATTACTACAACGCCAGCGGTGGCAAGGAACTGATTGATTCCTGTGTTAGCAGCGCCGACTGGTTGTTAAAAATTCAGTCTCCCGATGGCGGCTGGCGACAGTTTACCATTCATCAGTTAAGTTCGAATACCCTTACCGCCTCGGCGTTACTAAGGTTATCGGCCATCACCAATGATAGCCGGTATCGCGATGCCGCCATCAGAAACCTGGAGTTTGCCTACGAGTTGCAGCAGGAGAACGGTTACTTTAAAGGCAATGGATTTGATTCCGGAAACCGTGCCTTTACCATAACCATTGGGTATGCCCTTGCGGGGATGATGGAGGCAGGAATTCTTGAAAACAACGAAAAATGGCTGAATTCAGCTCAAAAGGGGTTGATTCCGGTACTGAATATGGTGAATAAATCGGGGCTCCTGGTTGGCGAGCTGAATGAAAACTTTCAATCATCAGCCAGTTATTCGTGTTTGCCTGGGAGCAGCCTCATTGCCATTTGCGGTTATAAAATGGCAGCTATCACCGGCCTGCAGGAACTGAGGCTGAAAGCCGATTTGCTTACCAATTATGTCCGGTCAAAGCAGATAAACTCCCGAATCCCTGCCATAACTGGTGGCATTTCAGGGTCATATCCAATAAGCGGTAACTATTGCACCTACGAAATTACCAGCTGGGGTGTTCGTTATTTCATTGAAGCTGTAATGATGCAGGAGGCGGCCGACTAACCTTGTATACGTTCCTTCATTTTTCCATAACAATTTCATGTTCATTACCGTAATAGCTTTCAGTTCCCGTTCGATGCTGATTTACTAAATTTACCCCCATTTAATGTATTAATTATGTGTAAGATCCTGATAGTAGTTGGTACCCGCCCAAATTTTATTAAAGTAACGCAGTTCCAGAAAGTCAACAGACAACTTGGAAATCCTTTCGATATAAAGATTGTGCACACGGGCCAGCATTACGACGATAAGATGGCGGATGTTTTTTTCAGGCAGTTTGAGCTGACCCCTGATTATTTTTTAAATATCCCGGCTAAATCGGCAAACACACAAATGGCTGAAATCATGATCCGCCTGGAGGATGTGGTACGTGAATTCCAGCCTCATCTGATTATGGTAGTAGGCGATGTGAATTCAACATTTGCGGCGGCCCTCACGGCCAATAAAATGGAAATAAAAATTGCCCACATTGAAAGCGGCCTGAGAAGTTTCGACCGCACCATGCCCGAAGAGATAAACAGGATTCTAACCGATGAAATTACCGATTACTTTTTTGTAACTGAGCAAAGCGGAATTGACAATTTGATAAACGAGAAGAAGTCGAAGGATTCTATTTTTTTTGTCGGCAACACCATGATTGATACCCTGGTTGCCTTTGAAGATAAAATCCGCAAAAGCGATGTATTGCAGCGTTTAAAAATTAAGCCGGGTGAATTCGCGTTAATGACCATGCATCGTCCCGCCACGGTTGACCATAAAGAAGGCCTCGAAAAACTTATTGACCTGATTGAATTTATTACCGCTTCGATACATTTAATTTTTCCTATCCATCCCCGTACCACTAACAAGCTGGAATCGTTTGGTTTGACCGAACGGATTTCGAAAAATAAAAAACTGATACTTACTGAACCACTGGATTATTTCAGTTTTCAAAAGCTTACTTCCGAATGCAGGCTGGTAGTTACCGACAGCGGAGGAATACAGGAAGAAACCACTTTCAGACAGGTACCATGTCTCACGCTCCGACCAAACACCGAACGACCTTCAACCATAACGACAGGCACAAACGAACTGGTTACTTTCGAAATTGACCTTTTAAAAAATCATATTGATGCCATTTTAAAAGGCAATGGTAAAAAGGGGGCCATTCCTCCTCTTTGGGACGGTCAGTCGACCCGCCGGATACTGGAAGTATGTATGGAGTTGTTCCATGACGAACTCAATCAGAAAACGATATATACTATCTGATTCAATGAAGCTTTTAAATCATCTGCATCCTCCCGACTATAAAATCTTAGGGGTCATCGATGACGAATGGCCCTTTCAGTTTTTATCGGAGTTCAGCAGGTTTTACTTACATTATTATGGCGAGGAGGTAAAGATTGCTTACGACAGCAAACTTAATGCCTTCATGCCAATTCGTTTCCTTGATTTAAAATTGTTTGCGCCCGCACAAATATTGTTTGCGCCTGTCCGCGATGGCGTTGAATTAAATGCAAATGAGCAACTCGAATTTTTTGACAGGCTCATTAATATGCTGAAGAAAAACAGTATTTGCGAACGGCTCGTACAACCTCAGCCGTATGGTATCCTGGCAGCTTGTCCGCCATTCTCAAAATACTGTGAATTCGGTACCTATATCGTCGATTTGCAAAACCAGAGCGAGCAGCAAATTCTTGATAATTTCCATCCTAAATACATCAAGGCGGTAAGTCATTCCATAAAAAACGGTGCAGTCGTAAAAATCGGCCGCGAAACATTAGCCGACTTCTACGCCGTTTACAGTAAAACTATGGAAAGGGCCCATCTTCATGTAGATGATTACGATTTCTTTGATGGCCTGTACCGTTATCTGGGCGAACACCGGATTTTCAGCGCAGTGGTATATGACCAGAATGAACCGGTAAGCGGTGTGTTTGTAATCAGCACCCGTTATTCAGCCTTTTTGACCCACGCGGGCACCCATGGCGAGTCGAAATTATACGGAGCCGCGAAATTACTCAACTATGAACTGATGAAGCACCTAAGGTTGTCAGGTGTTCGCAGATACGATTTTGTTGGAGTACGTTTAAAAAATAACAATCCTACACTGGAAGGAATATTCCGGTTTAAAAAAGGATTTGGCGGAGAACTTAAACAAGGTTATTTGTGGAAGATTGACCTGCTTCCCATGAAAGCCAAAGCCTATGATTTAATGGTAAAAATGCGTTCACGCGGAAAAGGGGTCACCGATATCATTGACCAGATAAGTCAATAAATTGTTTGAACAGGGTTACCGGATGGCAAAAAAGAAACGTCAACTTCATATACTGATTATCCCATCGTGGTATAAATCACCCGAAACCCCGGTATTGGGTACTTTTTTTGAAGAGCAGGCCCGGGCATTGCAAAAACATGGATTTAAGGTTGGTATCATATATCCCGAATACCGTCCGCCGGGCGTATTATTTTCGGACGAAAATAATGAATTCATAGACTTTTATGTCGATAACGATATACCAACATTTAATATTCGAACTACTGGTGGCATTCCAAAATTCCGGAAACTGAGCTATATTCAGTTCAGCCGGTCGGTAAATAAAGTTTTTGAAAATTACATCGATACGTTTGGCAGACCCGACATCATACATGCCCATTCGGTATTTCATGCAGGCATTGCCGGTTATTATATTTCAAAAAAACACCAAATCCCAATGGTAATAACCGAACACCTTACCGCTTTTCTTATGGGATACATCACGAATAAAACCGACATCAACCTGTCGAAAGAAATATTTGAAAATTCCAGCGCATCCCTTATAGTGAGTAATAATTTCAGAAAGGATATTGAGAACCACCTTGGAATTAAACCGGGCACTTTTAAAGTAATTCATAACCTGGTAAATGACTTGTTCTTTAATAAATTTGTTCCTAAAGAATACATACCCGGAACCGAATTCAGGTTTTTCACCAACTCATTTTTGTTGCCTCGAAAAAATATACCTTTAATTATTGAAGCATTAAAAATACTGCTCGGCCAAAACCACCATGTTCACCTTACCATTGGCGGCGATGGCCCCGAAGAGGAAAACCTGAAAGCCCTGGTGAACCAACTTGGCATTTCGAATCATGTAAAGTTTACCGGAAAGCTGTGGCGCGAAGAAGTAAAGCAGGAAATTGATAATTGTCATTCGTTTGTACTGGCAAGTCAGTATGAAACCTTTGGAGTGGTGCTGATTGAAAGCCTGGCCTGCGGCAGACCGGTTGTGTGTACCAATTCGGGCGGCCCTCTTGATTTTATTCATAAGGAACAGGGAGTAATTGTTAACGATCACAATGCCGAAGCCCTTGCCGCAGGTATGATGCAATTGATGTCCGGTTACAATTCATATGATCAGCAGGCAATGATTGATTATTGCTTTCAGAATTTCAATGAAAAGAAAATCGCGGGTGAAATAATTGGATTGTATTACGATGTTTTGGAGAAACAAAAAACTACTGCATATTAAAATTCCCCAACATTTTTAACCCCGGTATGCAAAAGCAATTACTTATCACCTTCGATTATGAATTATTCCTGGGAAACCGCAGCGGAACCGTGAACGATTGCATGATTGAACCCGTTGAGAGTCTTATAAGAGTCATGCAGCCTTATAATATACACGCAGTTTTTTTTGTCGACACCACCTACCTGGTTCAACTGCAAAAGTTATCCGCGCAATATCCGCCCTGCAAAAACGATTTTGAACTTATCAAAAAACAACTGCAGTCGCTGGTACAGCTGGGCCATTATGTGTTTCCGCATATTCATCCGCACTGGGAGGATGCAGTATATTTACCCGCAACCAATCAATGGCAGCTCAACCATATAGAAAAGTACCGGTTTCATAATGTTGACGAAACTACAAGGGCTGGCATATTTGACAATTCCGTAAAAATTTTACAGGATATCATTCATCCGGTTCAACCGGCATTTAAGGTAAACGGGTACCGTGCGGGCGGCTGGTGCATTCAGCCTTTTGATGATTTCAAACCACATTTCGACAAACATAACTTCATTTATGACTTTAGCGTGCTGAGCGGATTTTTCCACAACTCGACCGCTCAGTTTTACGACTTCAGCACTGCACCCCGGAAATCTGTTTACCGGTTCCAGGATGACGTTTGTGAAGAATCGGTCAACGGCAGGTTTATTGAGTTCAGCATCAGTTCTGTGAAAATTCCTCTCATTCTGAATATGATTAATAAAATCTGGTTAAAGTATCAATACCGTATCCTGAACGACCACACATTCAAAAAGGGCGAAGGACAGCATACAACCTCAACCGGTGATACGGAGCCGGCTGCAGGAACAGGCAAAAACATGATTAATACATCATGGGAAAGAATTTCAATTGAGTTACTGACATCTGTAAAATTGCCGGTATATACAGATTATATGAAATCTTCGGACTATATGCATTTCATATCGCATCCTAAAATGATTACCCGGCACAATTTGAAGGTTTTCGACAAATTCCTGAAAATGGTTTTTGATAAGTATACCATCGAAACCGATTTCCATAAAATGATTCCCGAATAATTTAACACATTCTGTTTGGCTGCCTTATTTTTATCCCGAACCTGAAAAATGATATACTTAACATACAACGACCAGCCTTCAGGCGTTTACTCGAGCCAGGTAAGTGATGTATGTAATTTTTTAAACCAACATTTAAATGCGCGTATTCGCCTGGTAGCATTTATATCGGCACATAATTTCACCGTAAACCGGAAACGGATCAGGCATGAATTTCAAAACGCCTGGGTGTTTCCTGCCTTACCCAAAGCCAGCTACCCGGCCTTCAGTAAGTTTTTGTTCGTGATCATGTGTCTTTTCACAGGTGAAAAAATTGTTATATCCCGGAACATTATTGCAACACAAATTGCACTGTTTGCCAAAAAGGCCGGGGTTATTCATACCGTTTGCCTGGATGGCCGCGGAGCCATTGCCGCTGAATGGAATGAATACGATGTAATTCCGGATGAAAAACTGAAAAAGTCAATCCATCAGCTGGAAAAAATCGCGGTAACTCACTCCGACTTCCGGATATCCGTTTCAAGCAAGCTTGTCGAACACTGGCACAAAACATACGGCTATTCAGGAGACCGCCATGTAGTTATACCCTGCACCTTAAATTCAGGTTTTGTACCGGTTGAATTCACGCCGGGCCACCTTGAACAACTACGTTCGAAGGCAGGTTATGGGCCTGACGATATTGTAATGGTTTACTCAGGTTCAACCGCCGGCTGGCAGTCGTTTGAAATATTGGGTAAAAAACTGGGTGAGGTGCTTGATAATGACCCAAACTGTAAATTGTTATTTCTAGCCAAAGAGGATGACAGCATTAACCGAATGAAAAGGCTTTACCCATTACAGGTAACCAGTAAGTGGGTAAAGCATCATGAAGTTCAAGAGGTCCTTTCGGCCTGCGATTACGGAATTCTGTACCGGGAAGCCAGTATTACCAACCAGGTGGCCAGTCCAACCAAATTCGCCGAATATCTTTCGGCAGGTTTGCCGGTAATTATTTCCGAAAATCTCGGCGATTATTCCGATTTTGTGCTCCGTGAAAAATGCGGATTTGTTGTTGGCGAAAATGATTCCATTGTATTAAGTAAACCTTCACTGGAACAGAAACTATCGATGTCGGCCCTGGCTGTTTCGGTATTTACCAAAGAAGCAAACATATCCCACTATCAAAAATTAATTGATTTTTTAAATAACACAAAGTAACTATGAAAAAAATTTTAGTAACAGGTGGCGCAGGTTTTATCGGTTCGGCAGTGATTGGGCATCTGCAAAAAGAGGGAAACGATATTTATGTTATTGACAACCTTTCTTTTGGCAATAAGGCCTTTATAAATGTGGCCGACAGCAATTTTTTCAATGCCGACATACTTGATGGTGACATGATGCTGGATATTGTTGAGAAAGTAAAACCTGAAATAATTATTCATCTTGCGGCTATTCACTTTATACCTTATTGCAACGAACACCCTTACGAATCGAGCAATATAAATATCCGGGGAACTATTCATATACTCAATGCTGCTGAAAAATCGGGGGTTAAAAAAGTACTGTTCGCTTCTACAGCCGCGGTATATCCAATTTATGATGAGGCGATAAGTGAAACCCATCAAACCGGCCCCATGGATATTTATGGTTTATCGAAACTTACGGGCGAACACCTGTGTAATGAATTTCATCTGAAATCAGGAATTGATACTATCATCTGCAGATTCTTTAACGCCTTTGGTCCAAATGAAACCAATCCGCACCTGATTCCTGAAATACAAAAACAAATTTTAGGAGGTAACAGAAAAATTAAACTTGGCAACCTTACACCCAAAAGAGATTTTATTCACACTTCCGACATGGCCAGTGCGGTAAGCATACTGCTTGCAAAATCCCCGAAAGGTATTCATACGTTTAATTTGGGAAGGGGTATAGAATATTCGGTTACCGAAATTGTTGATGCCTTTGCGGATGCCATTGGCGAAAAAATAGAAATTGAGGTCGATCCGGCCAGGGTCCGTAAAGTTGAACGAATGCATTTACTGGCTGATGTTTCAAAACTAAAAGCTCTCGGCTGGCAACCCGCCATCGGAATTGATGAAGGAATTAAAACACTTGTGGAATGAGTGATACCATTGAAGTTATTTTTTGTACCGATGGAATTTTCCCGCACGCCGTGGGTGGCATGCAGCGTCATTCACTTTTGCTGATAGAAAAGCTGGCACAGTATAGCGATTTGCAAATTACGGTTATTCATCCCCACCAGGGTAAAAAACTTTTTAATGCGAAAAATATCCGTGAAGTAACTATTGCTCCGGCTGACCAGAAAAAAATGTACCTGGCAGAATGTTACAGCTATTCCAGGAAAGTTTATGATGTCATTGCAGCAAACCCGATGGCGATTGTTTATTCGCAAGGATTATCGGTATGGCATGGTATTAACCGGTTACCCAATAAAATCATTATCAATCCTCACGGGCTTGAATCTTACCAGACGCTTTCGGTGAGAGATTACCTTATTGGGGTTCCGTTCAGACTGATCTTTAATTATCTTTTTAAAAAATCCACGAAAGTGGTCTCCCTAGGCGGCAGGTTAACCGACATCATTCGCAAAGTAACCGGCCCCAAAAAAATATGTGTATTGCCCAACGCCGTAAATATTCCTGAACAAGCACCTGAAAGGGACAATACTACCGGAGTTGTTAAGTTTTTATTTGTAGGCCGGTTCGCGCTGAACAAAGGCATTAACATTTTGGCCGAGGCCGTAAAGGAACTTAACGCAGAAGGTTATGAGCAGAAGCTGGAATTTAACCTGGTAGGTAAAGGTCCGCTGTTTGACGAGTACAAAACCAAATATCCGTTTGCAAACCTTCATTTCCTGGGATTTGCCGACGACGACAGACTGAATGAGCTGTATCGCACCAATGATATATTTGTGCTGCCAACCCTGTTTGAAGGAATGCCTACCGTTGTTCTTGAGGCAATGGCCCATCGCATGCCTGTAATAGTTACGGATGTTGGGGCCACCAGAGAGCTGGTAGATGAACAGAACGGATTTATTATTGAAAAAAATAATGTCAGGTCACTTAAGGATGCCATAATACGGTTTACCAGAATGCCCCAGAGTGAAAAAAACATTATGTTCGAAAATTCTTATCAAAAAGTAAAAGGTAACTTTACATGGGATAAGGTAGCCGAAAGGCATTACCAATTGTTCCGCGAACTGCACACCCCGAAATAAACGGATGAACGATTTTTTAAAACGCAACATTCAGTTCATAGCCATGTTAGCCATATGGGTAATTGCCGGCATGGTAAATGCCATGGCAGGCATGGGAGTGGTTGCCTTGTCGGTTATCTTGCTGAAGAGAAAAGATATGTACGCCGAAATGATTATGGGGTTCATCTTTATACTCATTTTATCCGATAGCAGGCAATATGAACTGGATTTTGCCAAACAAACAAAAGATATTTATCTACTGCTGCTCACCGGGTTATACCTGTTCGACCGGAAACAATTCCGTTTTAAAAATTCCTTCTGGCTTCCGTTTATTCCATTTCTGATCTGGTCATTCGCTATGACGTTTCGCGGCCCCGACATTCAAATAGCTTTTCAGAAAACATTATCCTATGGGTTGCTCTATTTTACGGTACCGGCTTATTTTATGAAGTCGTTCAGGGTAAACGGCGCTGCTTTCCTGAAAGATTTTATCATGCTTATTTCGGTTCTGTTTTTAG
>CAZPKJ010000019.1:0-27338 GCA_964587075.1 uncultured Flavobacteriaceae bacterium
TAGTTTCTTCAATTTCCTGTTGTAGCCGGGCTTTCTTTTGTTCGAGTTCTTTTTTCGTCTGCGCAAAGCCAATAGCCGCAGGCAAAAGCAAAAGGAGCAGTATGAATATTTTAATGAACCCTTTCATAGCTATCAGGGATATTAAATGGAAACTCAGGGTTACTGTTAATAATTATTTTAGAGAAATCGATATCAATTTTAACCAGTTGGCCGGTTTGCACCAGGGTTACCGACCGGAAAGGAAACAAGCCGCCTTCGGTTAAACGGTGGTCGCTGTATTGGGTATCGAGTGACTTATTCATACGCTGATCTTCAATACGCAACCGTGTTATGCGGTAGCTGCTGCCATCAACCCACATGTCCTGTACAACCGGTTTGCTCACATCAACATCTTCGAGCGACCGTTTTAATTTTCGTTTACTTAACGTGCTCAGTATATACAATCCATCTTCAAGATAAACGCTGTTGAATTTATTTTTCTTGTATGAAAACAGGTTTCCTGTTAAGATTCCCTGTATAATTTCAAAATCGACATTAACATCAAACAGGTCATTCAGTAATCGATAGTCGGTAATTGAATAACGGTTATTGATCCGGTCAATATATTTTACCGAATCTTTTGAAATAAGCACTCGTGCTACTTCAATGCCAAGCAAAGGCGAAACGGATATCCAGATTAAGCTATCGGTTTGCATCCTGAAATTTATGGTAAACGACATTGTTTGGTTTCCTGTAACACTTTTAACTGATGCTTTGCCATTCAAATTGTTGGCCTTGAAAGCGTGGTCGGTTATTAACTGTTGTAAATCGGGCGCCGATTTATCTTCATTTTTACCGGGCTCCTTTACTACCGGTGTAATACTTTTATGCCTCGTTTTACAGGAGGGCAAAGTGCTGTAAAAAGCAACGGTTAAAAAAAGCGCTAACCATATCCGGCCTGAACGAAAACCATAAGGGTTACTCATAGAGTTTTTTGTCGCTGATTTTTTTGTCGATGAATTCGCCGGTGTCGCCGGCATTTTTAGCATTTATCCAGAATTCAACCGCTTTGTTTATTTCGCCGAGTTTGTAGAGTGTGTCGCCCATATGTTCGAGTATGGTGCCATTATTTGATCCTCCGTTATCAATGGCTTTTTGCAACCATTCTTTAGCGCCCTTATAATTTCCCATCACATACAGGATCCAGCCATATGTATCGAGATACGAAGGTTGTCCGGGTACCAGCTCATTGGAGAGCTTCGACATGGTTTCGGCTTTCTCGAGTTTTTCCTTCCGGAGCGAAAGATAATAGCTGTAATTATTAAGTACCAGCGGATCCATAGGGTCGATACGGAGCGCTTTCTCAAAATAACTATCCGACTCCTCATGGTTTTTAAGGGAGTTATGATTATCGGCAAGGCGGATATAAAAATCCTTTAATGTTAAATCATCATCAACAACCAGTTTACTTCCGGCAGTTAACGTTTTCACCGCTTCGGCATGATTTTTTTCAAAGGTAAGCGCGATACCATTAAACAAATACAAGATGGGTTGTGATGGAAAAATAGCCATTGCTTCTTCGCTGCTTTTAAGCATTCCTTTTATATCGTTCAGCTGCGACTGACATATCAGCAACTGTCTCCAGACGGTGAAGTTTTTATTATCGATGGCAACCGATTCGAGATACCGGGTGCGGGCTTCCTCATATTGTTCGTTGATCGTTAGAAAATCACCATGAATGGCCAGCGATACAGCATCGGTTGGATGTGTGGCGGAAAGAATGGCCGACAGTTCCAGTCCCTGTTTCATCATTTCGGTGTTTTCCTGTACCAAAGGAAGGTATGAAGAAATAATTTTAATTTTTATATCATGCTCCAGTTCATTGCTGCCAAAGGCCAGCTTGAGTTGTTCGAATGATTTTTCTTTTTGATTACGGCTACGGTAATATTCGGCCAGGGCGAGGTAAACATAAGGGCTCGACGGGTTCACTTTTTGCATCCGTTCAATGGTTTCGAATGCTTTGTCGGGCATATCATTTACCTGATAAAGTTCAACCAGCAGGGAATAGCTTTTAATATCGGAAGGATTCTTATCAATAAGCCTTTCTATTTCGGCGGCGGCTTTATCAATTTTTCCTAACCGTAACCATAAACGTTCTTTTTCGATTGAGAGGTCGGAGTTAACACCTATTTCCTGCTCCACCTTATCGTATACTTTAATGGCTTCGGCAAGTTTTCCGTTATACAATAACGCCGACGCGTATTTAAAAGCATATTCAACATTTCGCGGGTGGTCACGGAACAATCCGGCATACACAGCTTCGCCTTCGGTCGTTTTTCGTGTAGTCATGAACAATTCGGCAAGCAACAAACGGTACCATACGTTTGATGGTTCGAGCTGATGAGCGCTTTTGGCAAAGAAAAGGGCGTCGTTGATTTTTTTCTGTTCGAAATAAATTCGGGCCAGTTCGTACATGGAAGCATGATTGCCACCATCGATTCGAATACACTGCGCGTAATATTCGGCCGCCTTATCGAGATTGCCAAGGATTTTTTCTTTGCCGGCGTTAACGAACAGAAACTTTAAGTTAATTAATTGCTCTTCGGTAAGAGTGCTTCTGCCCTTTGACTGCGACGCCGTGGTTTTAGGGGCCTGTGTTTTTGACGAAGGGTTACAGGCAGCTATCGCCGATAGAAAAATAGCATATATTATAATTTTAACGGGGCGCATTCAGTTACAGCGGGTAATTTATTTAGAAGTGGTGTAATCGCTCATGCTTAAATCCTGTGGCTTACCCTCAACAACCGCGAAGCTGCCAATCATGGAATTACTAACACAAACATTGGAAATCAGGGTTGACGATTGTACAATAGAGTTTTTTATAACGGCATCGGTTATTTGTGTACCGTTTCCAACAGATACGTACGGCCCGATTACGGAATTATTTATCTTAACATCTTTACCGATGTAACAGGGTTCAATGATAATGCAATTTTTCATGTTTTCCTTTGCCGTATGGTTAACAGCAGCGCCTTTTTTAATTTCAAGAACCCGCTGGTTGGTAAAAACCGTAGCATCCTTATTACCGCAGTCGAGCCACTCTTCAACGGTGGCGGCCCGTAAATTCTTGCCTTTACGCTTCATATTTTCAAGGGCATTTGTAAGTTGATATTCTCCTTTGTCCTTAATATCATTATCGATAAGGTATTGCAGTTCGGATTTCAGATTGTCGCCATCCTTAATATAATAGATACCGATAATGGCCAGGTCGGAGACAAACTGCACCGGCTTTTCAACAAAGTCGGTAATGATACCGCTTTCGTTCAGTTTTACCACGCCAAACATCCGGGGGTCTTCAATTTTGCTGACCCATATAATACCATCGCTGTTTTTTGTGTCGGCAATCATTTCGGTTTTGAAGAGGGTATCCGCGAAAGCGATAACCACTTTACCGGTTAAGGCCCCGGCGGCACACAAAATGGCATGAGCTGTACCCAGGGGCTCGTCCTGATAATAAATTGTGCCTTTAGCGCCCTGACTTTCAGCTATTTGGATAAGAGTTTTTTCGACATCTTTGCCAAAATCACCAATAACAAAGGCTATTTCATCCACCTTTTCGTGACATACTTTGGTAATATCTTCCACCAGGTGTTGAACAATAGGTTTGCCGGCAACAGGAATGAGTGGTTTTGGAATAGTAAGCGTATGAGGCCTCATACGTTTACCCATACCGGCCATTGGGACAATAATTTTCATAAACAGTTAAGAAATAAATGAATGACTGTAGTTTTATGGTAATACCTTAATGCCATGCCTGCCATTCAAAGGGTTCATACAACCGGGCTTTAACCAGTCAATTCTGATACCACCCGGTTTAACATAAGAATTTAAAACTGAGCGCAAAAGTACAAAAAGAAGGAAGATTAGCGGGCCCTGACCGGCTCGGGGCAGGATGATTATTTGGTACCTGTACTGCCAAAGCCTCCGGCACCGCGGGCAGTTTCATCCAGCGAGTCCTGTTGCTCCCACACAATCTGCTGGTGGCTGGCGACAATCATTTGTGCTATCCGTTCGCCATTATTTATAGTAAATGGCTGGGACGATAAATTCACGAGCAGCACTTTTATTTCGCCCCGATAATCGGCATCAATGGTGCCGGGTGAATTCAAAACAGTAATACCATGTTTAAAAGCAATACCGCTTCGGGGTCTTATCTGCGCTTCGAATCCCCGGGGCAGTGCAATATAAAGACCGGTAGGAACCAGTGCCCGTTCGAGCGGGTTCAGAATTACCGGCTCTGTGATGCTGGCGCGCAAATCGAGGCCTGCCGATTCCGGTGTTTCGTATGTGGGTAACGGATGCAATGATTTATTTACAACTTTAACATGCATGATTTATGAAGGGTTATAGAAGTAGGCGGATAGTTTTTTATGCAGGATTTGAAACCGGCGGACGTTCATACCTTGAAATAATAAAGAGATATGAAACCAGTACCAGCGAATTCAACAGGAGTTTTAAGAGTGTTCCCATATCGATGAAATGATGAACAGTTACGGTTAAGAGATAAAGCATAATGGCCAGAGTGGCATACAGGAAAATTTTCACGGTTTGATAGGGAACCGGATATTTTTTTTGGCCGGTAACATACGAAGCTATCATCATGGATGCATAGCATATTAATGTTGTCCATGCCGCACCCATATAACCAAGTTTTGGAATGAGCAGGAAGTTAAATGCAACGGTAACCACGGCGCCACCTGCCGCGAAGTAGGCACCATACCGGGTGTTTCCGGAAAGCTTGTACCACATGCTGAGGTTGAAAAAAATTCCGAGGCACATGTTAGCTATCAAAAGAACGGGTACCACATGCAGCCCTTCCCAGTAGTTTTTTCCGATAAAATATTTTACCACATCAATATACATCATGATTGCCAGAAAAATAAAAGAGCAAACAATGGTAAAATATTTCAATACCATAGCATACGTTGACCGGGCGTCGGCCTTATTATGTTGAGCGAAAAAAAATGGCTCGGCGGCATACCGGAATGCCTGAATAAAAAGCGTCATCAAAATAGAAAGTTTGTAGCATGCACCGTAAATACCCAGTTGAATCATAGCGTTACTTTGATCGGGAACCAGGAATTTAATCATGATCCGGTCGAGCGTTTCGTTTACCATGCCCGCCAGTCCGGCTATCAGCAACGGAACCGAATAAAGCATCATGGGCGGCAGCAATGATTTGTCGAAGTCGTGCCGGTTAAACCGGATTTCCTTTACCATGAGTAAAAAAGTTATCGCGCTGGCAAGCAAATTTGCCAAAAACACATATCCCACACCGGTATCAGGGTTGTAGATAACTTTAGCAATGGCATGAAGCATACCGCCCTCATTTCGATACCAAACAGGCAGGATAATAAAAAAGAGCAGATTGAAGAAAATGTTTATGCCGATATTTGCAAGTTTCAGGGCTGCAAATTTTTTAGCCTTGTTTTGTTGTCGCAGCCGGGTGAAGGGAAGTGCCGTTACGGCATCGAACCCGATAATTAAAGCCAGATAAATGATATATTCGGTATGGTTGCCGTAGCGGAGCATTTCGGCAATGGGTTCGGCAAACAACACAATGCCGCCGGTAAAAAGAAACGTGGTTGTTACCAGCGAGCACATGGCGGTACTAAACACATTATGCTTACGTTCGCTGAATTTTTCGGAGAAGTGAAAAAAAGTTGTCTCCATTCCGTAAGTATAAATAATAATCAAAAACGAAATGTAGGCGTACAGTTCAGTAACTACACCATATTCGCCCGGGTTGGTAAAAATATTTGTATGAAGTGGAACCAGCAGATAGTTCAAAAAGCGGCCTACAATGCTGCTGAGGCCGTAAATGGCCGATTGCCCTGCGAGTTTTTTTAATATACTCAATGGCGTTAGTTATGAGTAACGTATGGTAAATCCGCTGTAATTAGTCAACGGCAGTTTGGTAACTTCTACTTCTTCCACTTCGGCGCCGGGCGATCCGCTCCTGCACCAGCTAACCAGATCCTCAAGCAGTTTTTCATCACCCGATGCTTCAATTTTGACATTGCCGCCGGGCATATTCATTACATATCCGGTTACACCCAGCTTCGATGCTACATCAAAAGTATATTTACGGAAAAAAACTCCCTGTACTTTCCCGCTGACAATTATTCTTACCGTTTGCAACATCAGTTTCCCTTAAAGTTTGCGGCTCTTTTTTCGAGAAACGCGGTGGCGCCCTCTTTAAAGTCGCTGGTGGCAAAACATTTTCCAAACTCTGTTATTTCGGTTTGGTAACCATTTTTCTGGTTGTTGTACAAATCATTTACACTCGTAATAACACCTGATACTGCCAGCGGGGCCTGTTTTATGATTTTGCCTGCCAGTTCGATACATTTTGGCATGAGTTCTTCGGGCGCAGTAACATAATTCACCAGTCCGCGCGCATGTGCTTCGTCGGCACCCATTACATCGGCAGTCATGAGCATTTCGAGCGCCCTGGTTTTGCCTATCAGCATGGCCAGCCTCTGGGTGCCTCCGTATCCGGGAATAAGTCCCAGCTTTACTTCGGGCTGACCAAAGCGGGCGTTTGACGAAGCCACACGAAGGTGGCAGGCCATGGCCAGTTCACATCCTCCGCCCAAAGCGAAACCATTAACTGCAGCAATTACAGGTTTCGAACAATTTTCAATACTGTTAAATACATGGTGACCATGTTGTGACAAACCAACGGCTTCCTGTTCGGTAAAATTATTAAACTCCGAAATATCGGCGCCGGCAACAAAAGCTTTATTACCTGCTCCGGTAATAATAATTACACGGATGTCAGAATTTCGGGAGGCTGCCTGCACGGCTTCACCAATTTCACGGATGGTATTTTTGTTGAGGGCGTTTAATTTATCGGGCCGGTTGATAGTAATTGTAAAAATTCCATTGGCCGATGTAGTAATGAGGTTTTCGAAATTCATATCAGAAGTTGCGATTAGATGAAACCCAGTTTGTAATATATTCAACTATAACAGGGGTGTCGGTACCGGGTGGGAATAGTTTTCCCACACCCATTTCATTCAGTTTTTTCATGTCGTCGTCAGGAATAATACCACCTCCGGTTAGGAGAATATCCGTAATTCCCTGTTCTTTGAGGAGCGTTAATATTTTTGGAAAAACGGTCATGTGTGCTCCCGACAATATACTCACGCCGATCACATCGACATCTTCCTGGATAGCCGCGTTCACAACCATTTCGGGAGTTTGCCGGAGACCGGTGTAAATTACTTCCATGCCGGCATCTCGTAAAAAGGATGCGATGACCCGGGCGCCCCGGTCGTGACCATCGAGGCCAACTTTTGCTACCAGTACCCTGATGGGCCGGTTCAAACTGTTTTTCATTCGTTTATAACATGTGTTACGGGTGCGTGGCCAAAGTTATGAATTATGGTTGACCTGTTGCAGTCAGCGCGGGCAATGATACATAAAATACCGAACCCTGACCCAGGCCGGATGTAAACCAAACCTTTCCTCCCGAAAGCTCTACAATATTTTTCACCATGGCAAGCCCAAGGCCCATTCCGCCGGTTTTTGTAGTGAAGTTAGGTGTGAAAATCCTGCTTTTTTCGTTATCGGCTATACCCGAACCATTATCTTTTACCGAAACAACAATCTGCTCATCCGCCGCTTTAATTTCTACGTGGATGTGACCATGTATATCCTCGGGGATCGACTGCAGGGCGTTTTTGAGCAGGTTCGAAAACACACGCCGCAACTGGTCCTTGTCGGCGAAAGCCAGCATGGGGTCACTGGTGTGCTGGTAATAAGTTATTGTTGACAGTTCATTGCCTGAAAACAACGACACGGTACTCTTTAATATTTGCGCCACATCCACGGTTTCGTTATTTGCTTTTGGCATTTTGGCAAAGTTTGAGAACTCGGTTGCAATGTTTGAAAGCGTGTCGATTTGTTCAATAAGTGTTTGTGAGAATCGTTGCATAATTTGATCAACATTCGGGCTTTGGTCTTTCCATGCACGTTGCAGATGCTGAACACTAAGCTTCATGGGGGTTAACGGATTTTTAATTTCATGGGCAACCTGTTTCGCCATTTCGCGCCAGGCGCTTTCGCGCTCAGAGCGTGCCAGCAGCTCGGCGCTTTCGGATAGTTCTTCCACCATCCGGTTGTATTCTTTTACCAGGGCACCAATTTCATCATCGTGGTCCCAGTCAATAAGCTCGTTACTCTTACCAAGTTTTATCTTACCCAAACGCTGTTGAATAATCTGGAGCGGTTTAGTTATACGGTTTGAAATAATAAACGTAATAAACACCGAAAACGCGAAGAGCAGTACATAAATATTGATCAGTGCCACCAGGAATGCCGAGATATCTTTTTTCAGTTCATCCTGCCTGGCAAAGTATGGTAGATTAACATATCCCACCGTTTGATAGTTGTTGTTGCGCACCGGCTCGTAGGCCGATAAGAACCGGAGTGATCCGATTTCTTCCACCTGGATATAAAAGGATTTATTTAATTCCGACAAATTATAAAGCGCGTTCATGTTCATGGTTCGGGCTACCAGGCCCTGCTCATAAATTTTTGGCTGTGTCGAATAAATGAGCATCCCGTTGCCCGAGTATATATTAAAGTCGATGGATAAAGTGCCGGCCAGCTTCGAGAACGTATAGTTCATTTCATCGGTAATTTCGCTTTCAATCAGCGACCGTGTACTCAGTTCATCCTGTATGGCTATGAGCATCGATTTAAGTTTGTCATTTACATTCAGCCCCAGGTTAGTTACATAATTTTTATAGATGTAATACACCGTAGCGCCGCCGATAAGCAGCATGGTTACAACCACTATTACCACAACGGTTGCCTGTATACGATTTTTAAAATTGACCGAAATACGCCCATTATTATTAACAATATGCCGAAGGGCCGAAATAAAAACAAAGCTAAACCCATAGAATGAAAACAGGTATGAAAACAGGGTAATAAATTCGAGAATTCCGGGACTGCGTGTACTGACAATGAGCAGTCCGTTATTTGAAGTACGGTAAAAATAATGCGAAAAGTGATCGAAAGTCACAAACTGTTCATGCAACCGGTCGTCATTCAGAGTTTCATATGAGGCACTTCCAACGAGATAGTTGTAATTTCCGGCCTGATTAACCAGGTTGCCATTACGGTAGTGCGCATACGAATAGTTGGAGATATCTTTCTTTTGAGGTACTTTATCGCTGAGCAATAACTCGGGAAACCCCGCTTCGGCCTGCAGTGGTTTTGAGCCAAGACTGATAATGATGGTACCGGTTTGTATTTCGGGACTATCAGGATCGTATACCGGTATCCGGCCGATATAGGATATCCGCCCTGACGTGTTGCCGGTAAAATAAAGATCGGGGCTGTACGTTTCGCGGCCATCCATACGAATCATGGCGTTAAAATAATCGAGGTTCCAGCTTGGATCACCGCCGGTATTTACCGGTAGCCCCGCAGCATTAAAATATTTGTATTCGATATCATATTTACCCCAGTAGCCGGTGAAGTAGAATTGCGAGAGCCGCCGTGCAATAATGTCGGAGGCGGCAACTGAAGCCAGCATTTTATCGTACGGATTGGCAAATATCGACGCAATGATGCGATCGCGTGAAATTTTTAGCGCCACATCACTAAAAAGATATTCGGCAACCTGGTCCTGTTCGTTTTCAAGTTTAACAGCCAGCAGTTTACGACTCTCTTTTTCGCGCAGCTGATTAAATTCCGAAATGGCCTGTGCGGCGTATACCGAGAATCCGAAAATTATAAGGAGGTACCTTGTAAATACATTCAGTTGCCTGCTATAGTGACGGATTGACGTAATAAAAATAATCAGAAAGACGGTAATCAGAAATGATTTGAACCCATACGCGTCAAATAATTCAAAACGGGTTTTAATAAACAGGAAAAGTGCAATAAACAACAGAAATGTTACCAGGGAAAGCGATATCATAGCCGCCCTGGTTCGTATTTCCTTTTGAACAAGCCTCGCCGCCACATCGCAAACCATATAAAAGGAGAATAACATAATTCCAATAATCACTACTCCGGCAAAGCTGTACAGATCGAGTTCAAATACATTGTTGATGTTAAAAGAAATTCTGGAATTCAGAATCAATCCCGAAAGGAGATAGTTGATAAAAACTGAATAAGCCAATGTTATGAAAAGTGTAACACCTGCAATTAAAATCGCTGCTTTTTTCCATGACTGAAACAGCATGCCTTGCATCACCACCGACCGCTGGCGATAAAAAACACTAACAAGATATGTAAGCACCAGGGATGTTACCAATAAATCCCCCAACGAATTCAGGACAAAAGAGCTGGCATAATAACTCGGACTGAAAAACGGCAATTCATATAATGAAGCGGGGAAGTTATAATAAACGCTTGAAATACGCGTAACAACTATGGCCAGAACCGTACCAAGGCCGGCTTTTAAAGATGAATTAGTGACACTCTTGAAAAACGAAAAAACCGATAACAGGAAAAGAAGGTAAGAAATGATATACAACAGCGAAACGGTTGAGGGGGTCTGACTGACCCATACACTTTTATCGAAATTTAAATAAACAGTGTGGTTTTTAATACGACTCTTCAGGGGAATAGAATTTTCATCAGGCTCTGTTGTTATTTTTACCTGAGAGGGAAGTGTAATGCAGGGATGAAATTCGTTTGACAGGAACCGGTTTTGGTAAGCATACTGATTCTTTACTTTGAGCATGCCAACAACCCGAATATCCCTGGTGCCTGTGGTGTAAAATTCGTACCAGCCATTATAAAAAAACCGGATACCTTCGGTTATATCAGATCCCGGAGCAGGAGCTGAATTGTCGGACCACCAAATCAACGAATCGTTCTGGTAAATAAAAACAAGCAGCCACTCTACCGGTTTCCGGTTATTCAGTTCATGCCAGTATGATAAACGTTTATCGGGTTCGGGTGTTGGAGTCCGGGTGAACTGTGAAATAAACCGGCCGCTTTTATTTTCAAGATCTTCAAGTTGTTTGCCCGCATTTTGCGCAAGCGCCTCATAATTGGAGTGATGCTTTTTTGAGGAGTGTTCCAGGTAAACAGCCGTACCGAACAATATCAGCGAAAGCAATATGGAAATAATACCTGTTTTTTTCATTTGCCGGCAAAAGGGTTGAACACAAAGATAAGGGTTAACATACGGTAGCCGGGAAGCTCCGCATACAGTTATTCACATCATAGCGAACATAATTGTAATTTATTTTATACATTTGAGAATTCTAACTTTTTAAATACTTTTCAATGAGAACTTTATTTTTTTGCTTAACGGCGCTTTGGCCGTGGGCACTTGCAAGCCAACATGTCAACGAAAAAACTATCACGGCCCCGGAGGTGGTAATAACCGAAATTTTCGCCGACCCCGACCCCGGATTCGGATTACCACCGGCCGAATTTGTTGAAGTGTATAACCGGAGCACTGTTCCGGTTGACCTGACAGGATGGGTGTTGTTCGACGGGAGCAGTAAATCACTGCCAGCGAAAGTGCTGTTGCCCGGCGGGTACCTGGTTATTTGCGCCAATGCCGACACGGTATTATTTGGTCCGTTCGGTAATGTTGCCGGGGTGTCGTCGCTTTCGCTCACAAACACCGGCGAAAAGGTTTCTATCCGAAATCAGCAGGGATTTGCTTCCGACTCGGTGGTGTACAGCGACACCTGGTTTGGAACATCTTTTAAAAAAGATGGCGGCTGGTCGCTGGAAAGGATCGACAACCATTTTTTATGTTTCGACCGGGCTAACTGGAAGCCATCTGTGAACCCGTTAGGTGGAACGCCGGGAGCCGAGAATAGTGTAAAAGGAATTTTTACCGACACAGTTCCTCCCCGGTTGTTGCGTACATTTTGTGTGAACCCCAACCAGGTGCAACTGGTATTTTCGGAGCCGCTTAGCGCGGATGAAGCAACGGATGTAAATCATTTTATGTTTTTGAACGGCCCTGGTATTTTGCAGGCCGAATTTGCTGACGCTACTCTCACCGGAATCGTGTTAGAATTGGATTCACCCCTACAGCCAAACCAGATATACTGGCTGAAAGCAGAAGGCGTGCCCGACTGCAAAGGAAATACTTTATGGCAACCCGCATGGGCGAAAACCGGGTTAAGCGCCAGTGCGATGCAGGGAGATGTGGTGCTCAATGAAATTTTATTTAATCCGTTCAGTGGCGGATATGATTTTATTGAAGTGTTTAACCGCGGACAGCGAATTATTAATCTGGAACATTTTAGCATAGCAAAATTAAATCCGGTAACAACCGAACCGGAAGAAATGGTTCAAATAGCTGCGGAGCCCTTGATTTTGTTTCCCGGCGAATACATGTGTTTAACCGAAAATCCCGATATAGTGGCGGCGCATTACCCGTCATCATTTCCATTTGGTTTTCACAGAATGATTGGTTTGCCCTCGATGAATGTGGATGAGGGGTTTGTTGCAATAGTGAGTAACCAGGCTGTACACGATGCGTTCCATTATTTTGAATCGTATCATTTTGAGCTGCTCGAAAACCGAAAAGGAATTTCGCTCGAGAAAATTCATCCGTTGAGAGAGTCGCAACATGCCGACTCATGGCATTCGGCATCGCCGGACCGAGGCGGCGCAACGCCCGGATTGATGAACAGCCAGTTTCAGGAAACTAATATGGGAGTATCGGACATACAGGTTTATCCGGAAATTTTTTCGCCCGACTTTGACGGATACGAGGATGTTATCACGTTTTTGGTTCGAGGCGCGGAACCGGGAACCATGTGTAAAATTCAAATTATGAATTCATCGGGACAGATAATATACTCAGCTCCGGTTTTTTTATCCGGCACCAACGATGCCTATACATGGGACGGAATCGGCAGCAGGGGATTACTTTCGGATCCGGGGATTTATGTGGCATTGGTAACTTTGTACAGGTTACATGGCCACAGGCAGCAATTTAAATTGCCTTTTGTACTGGCAATAAAACTGTAAATGGAAATACTCGGATTGATTGCCGGTACAAAAAACCAAAAATTATTTTGCAGCCTTAGTTACTAAAATATTCCGGGCCACGCTTTCGCTGATAAAAAATGTTTCACCCCGGTTCACCGAAATCTGGTGCGAATGGTCATAGGGCTCGATGGCATGAATCAGAATTTTATCGCCCAGGCCGATCCCTAATTTATCGAGATGCCGGAGAAATGCGGTGCTGTTATCCCTTACACCGGTAACCGTTGCCGTTACTTTAATATTAATTTCGGTGAGGGCCACCGCGTTACTTTTTCGAAACACTCCTTTTTTATCGGGGATAGGGTCACCATGCGGGTCGGTTTCGGGAAAGCCAAGCATTTCATCCAGACGGTCGATCAACTCATCCGACTGAATGTGCTCAAGTTGTTCGGCAATCTCATGTACCTCATCCCAGCGAAAGTTCATTTTGGTTACCAGGAAAGATTCCCACAAGCGGTGTTTGCGGATAATTTTTACACCAACCGATTTGCCCTTTTCCGTTAGGAAAAAGCCTTTGTAGCGCTCGTAGCGGATGAGTTTTTTTGCCGCCAGCTTTTTCAGCATGTCGGTTACAGTTGCCGACCTTATGGTAAGCGATGTGGCTACATCGGTGGTGGTAACAACAGGTTTCGATTCCGATAACCGGTAAATAGCTTTCAGATAATTTTCTTCGGTAAAAGAGTTTTCCATATGGTAATGACACAAAGATAGGTGGTTGCCGGGATTCTAAAAGTTAGATATATCTAACAATTATTTATATATTTGCCTAATAATTTAGTTCTTCAAGCGATGAGACTCCAATTGTTTTTTATAATATTGATAATAAGCGTCTTGTGTTGCGACACTACTTCCGCGCAAGCGCCATACGGAACCATAGCCGGTGAGGTAGTGAGTGATGGGAAGCCGGTTCCATTCGCCAATATTGGCATTAAGGGCACTTTATGGGGGGCTACCACCGACGAAAAAGGGCGGTTTGAAATCAATTCGGTGCCGGCGGGTCAATACGAATTACAGGTATCGTACATAGGATTCGAAAAGCAGGTGGTAAGGGTATTGGTTACGGGGCCGGAAAAAGATACCCGGATTCAGGTAATGTTAAAGCCCTTATTAAAGGCACTCGACGAGGTAGTAGTAACGGGGACCCGATCCGAAAAGAGGCGGCTCGATTCGGCCGTTCCGGTGAATATACTTGACTCCAGAACGATGCAGGCCACACAAAGTTTAACCCTGTCGGAAGGGTTATCGTTTCAGCCGGGCATAAGGGTTGAGAAAGATTGCCAGACCTGCAATTACTCACAGGTAAGGATGAATGGCCTGGCCGGCTCATATTCACAAATACTAATAAACAGCAAGCCATTGTTGTCGTCGCTGGCCGGACTTTACGGGCTGGAACAAATACCGGCTTCCATGATTGAAAGGGTTGAAATAGTTAAGGGAGGGGGCTCGGTGCTGTATGGTTCCAGTGCTATTGGGGGTACCATTAATGTTATTACCCGCGACCCGTCGGAAAACAAGGCAGAGCTGGAAAGCACCGGCTCGCTGGTAAACGGCGAGTCGGCCGACATTCAAACCGATTTATACACATCGCTGGTGAACCGTAAAAAAACCGCGGGGACTTCTCTGGTGCTGTCGCAGCGTGACCGCGAGCCATGGGATGCCAATGCCGACGGGTTTTCGGAGCTGGCCGAAATTGAAAACCTTTCACTCGGATTAAATTCATTTATGAAAATAGCGCCCGGCGCCAAGCTTCATATAGGCTTAAACCGTATTCACGAAATTCGTAATGGCGGCGACCGGCTGGAGGAGGAACCCCACATGCGGTTGCAGTCGGAGTTCCGCGATTCGGAGATTCTTGCGGCCAACGTTGATTTTACAAAACAGTTTTACGGTGCCCGCGCCTCGTTGCAGATTCATTCGGGTATTCAGCAAACCACCCGCGATCATTACACCGGATCGTTTGGTGCCGATGGTTATGGATCGACCCTCAACAAAACTTATATAGGCGGCATTCAAATCAATCATACGTTGTTGACTTTTTTGCATGGGAAAAATATTCTTGCCATAGGATTCGAGTATCAGTATGATTATGTTAATGATGAAATTGCAGCATACAATTATTTCATCAACCAGGAAACTTTTCAACCGGGAGTTTACCTTCAAAGTGACTGGGAGATTACACCGAAATTCAGTTTTATTTCGGGTGTGAGGTGGTCGAAACACAACAAAGCGGAGAGAGACTTCATTAATCCCCGGTTCAACATTTTATACAAGGCAACATCTAATCTGCAGTTCAGAGCTGCGCGGTCAGAAGGGTTCAGGGCGCCTCAGGCGTTTGATACCGATATGCATATCGCTTTCGCGGGAGGAGGGGTTGCGCTTACGGTAATTGACCCCGGGTTACAATCGGAAAAATCGGTCAGTTATTCTTTTTCGGGCGATTACAACAAGCCTGCACATAATTACATATACGGATTGACAGTTAGTGGATTTTACACCAGGCTTCAGAATACGTTTATACTGGAACAGTTACCTGGCACAGCACCGGGCGGCAATATGATTTTATTGCGTACAAATGGCAGCGCCGCTGAAGTTCAGGGAATAACTTTTGAAGCAAGGGCCAATTACAATTACAAAATTGAGGGGGATTTGGGAATTACCATTCAAAAAAGCGCGTATGAAAAGCCGGTTGCATGGTCGGATGAGCTGGAAGGAACCATCAGATTTTTACGTACACCATCGGCTTATGGCTACTTTACGCTGACTTATTCGGGATTACGCAAATTCAAGGTGGCCTGTTCGGGCGTGTACACCGGTACCATGGAGGTACCTCATTACGGCGGGGCAAACGGTGACCAGAGGGATGAGGTAGTTTCGACGAAGTCGTTTATGGAACTAAATATTAAAAGCTCATACGAGGTAATAAGTACGTTAAAACCTGTGGGTGTTGTGATTACAGCGGGCATTCAAAATCTGTTCAACGAATTTCAGAATGATTTTGATTCGGGTCCGGGACGCGACAGTAATTATATGTATGGTCCCGGCAGGCCCCTTACCCTGTATGGCGGGATCAGGCTTACGTTCAATTACCTGAAATCATCTTTGGTGGGCGGTTAATCACCGAAGACTTGCTATATTGATTTTCAAACTATTCGACCACAAACTAACATGTTTAAACAGATAAAAATCCCATTTACAAACCGAATCAGGCCGTTTACCACGTAATTTGTTAGGTTCATCAAAATTCTGAGAAAGGGGCATATGAAGCGGTTAAATTTGTACCAAAGATTTAAAAAATGCTACTGATAATTTTACCACTCACGTTAATCATAGTATCGGTTTTATTGTATCAGAAAAGAATAGCCGAAACAGTAAAGTAAGGCAAAAGATAGTATCCCCCATTCCCGGGCGATCGTTTTAAAGTTGGTTTTTGGACCCCGATGAAAGTCGGGGTTTTTTTATGCCTTTTCAATCACACTCAGGCAGGTTCAACAAGAGTTAATGCACTACCATTACTCATGCTGATTTTTCGAGGAACTTTCGGTGAGGTAATAAAATGCAATGATACCCGCCACGGTTGCAATAAAAGAGAGCATCATCATAATGCCCGGGAGTTCATCCGATAAAAACGCCCGGCGAAAGGGAAACAGGATAACAAGCAGTGCAATTACGAATGCAATAACCTTTCGTGTCATGGTTAATTTTTTTATATGGTACAATGGCAAAATTACCGCTGCACCACAGCGGCATTGATGATTTTGCTCATAGCCGGCTGATGATATTTGTCAATACCGGTATCCGGGTTATTGGTCATACAAAGGGTTATATGTACCAATGAAAAAGCCATGTTCGCCAAAATAGTTTCGGGTAAGGAAGGCAGCGCTTATATTTTGTTACAAACTTCTTAACTAACAGCATATGACGGATTCTATCTCAGTAAGTGAATTTAACAGGCTTACGCCGGATGAAAAGGCCTGGTACCTTTGGCATGGGGCAACCTTCTTACATGTATATGAAAAGTACCCCTTCAGGATAAACCTGTTTCATTTAAATGATTACTATATTGAATTATGGTATCACATGGATGGCAACTGCATTGAAAAGATTAATGCGTTTACGTCTCTTGAAAACCTTGACCCATTTCTGGCTAACATTGAAATTGACATGGTGATGCAGCGGGGATAAATTGTAGTATCATGTGCCCTTGTTTAATGTTTGGCACGGAGTTGGTATTTGGTCGTTCATAACTAAAAATATGGAGGACTCAATTATGAAACGTTTACTACTGCTACTCGCAATTGTTTTCGCCTCCGTGCAGCTAAAGGCGTCGCACCCGGAGTCGGAATTATCACTCAGGCTATTTGACCATTCATGGTTCACTGTAACCATTGGTCATGATGAGTTTACCACTCCGGTAACCCGGTTTGAAGCGGGCCATCTGGCACCTGGCAGCCATTACATTGAAGTAACCCGTTTAGTGGCCCATCCTTACGGGTATTATTCCCATCCACATGTGGTATTCAGCGGCTACATTCACATACCCGCCATGTCGCGGGTGTTTGCGATGATTGACCGCCATCACCGTTTACGGATTCAGAAAATTGTTCCGTTGTTTGCAGCACCAGTGGCGTATATACCGGCACCGTTACATTATGGAATGGCCGGCCATGAATTTGCGAATTTGCTTCGTACTATGGACCGTTTAAGTTTCGACAGCAGCCGTTTGCAGGTGGCCCGTCAGGCCATAGCCTCCAACTATTTTACATCACAACAGGTAGGCGCTTTATTGCAGCAATTAACTTTTGAATCCGGCAAGTTAGAAATTGCAAAACTCGCCTATCATAAAACGCTCGATAAGCAAAATTACTTCGTGGTAAATGATGCGTTCACTTTTGAAAGCAGCATCATGGAATTACACCGATACATAGGAGTTTAAAAGAAGGGGCTCTGCAGCAACCGGAAACTACCGGGAAAAATTAACTTTAAACGCTCCATGGGATACCATGGGGCGTTTTTTTACAAAAAGAAAAGCCGGATTTCCTGTTTTTTGACATACAGCGCCAGGCGGTCGGTGTTATCTACGAAGTCGATATCACGAACAACTTTGTTTTTAAGCACTACCTCAACATAGCGGCCATACAGTTCATACAATGCGCAGGTTCGCCCCCGTTCTTTCCGGAGGGCGATAAAATTTCCCGATTCAAGCAGTACGCCTGCCCTAGTTTCGAGGTCTTCGACCAGGAACCGCATTCGTTTCATGAGCTGTTATACTGTTGTTTTACGCCGTGGTTTCATCCATTTTTGCAAAAAACATTACAAAACAGCCTTTAAATGATAGCTTTGCACGCCAATAACGCCATTTATATATGACCGGATACCATCAATTCCTGCTGCGGGCTGCACTTTTACCTTTTTTACTTCTGGCCCTTTTATTGAAAAGCGGCTATTCGCAAACGGGTACCAAACCTCCCGACCGGATGAAGATGCTGAACGCGTTCAACGGAACCTGGCACGGGGAGATGGAGGTGGTTACTGAAAAAAAGAAGTCGAAATACAAACTGAGTCATACCTCGCAAAAAGTTGCCGGTGGCTGGGGAGTTATGCTCAGTGAGGTGGCCATTATTCCGGCAGCAGGTAAATATCAGGCGGCACGGGTATTCAGTTACAGTGCTGTTGGCGACACAACCTATATGTATACGGTTGATTCAAACGGTGAAACCTGGTTCTACAAAGGGGTTTGGTCGACCACTAAAAAACTGATACTTAAGTCGACCGGTGGTACTGTGGAAACCCCCGTTGAGAAAACAATAAGTTATTCTTTTTTAAGTCCTAAGGAATACCAGTTTCAAAGCATCACAAAAGCTACAGGTAAGGAGGATGAAATTGTAGAAATGAACATGCGCAAAGAGTAAAACGAAAGTCGGGCTGCGGGATTATTCCGTGGTTATCCACTTGCGGACTTCTTCAACAGAGGGCATAGGCGTTTCGAGTTTCAGTTTTTTACGCATCCCGCCAAGGTCATTAAAAAGTTTATTTGGATTCGCATTTTTCAAAAGCTCTTTACTGGTTATCCCCATTTTGCCCAGCACTTCATTCCAGGGTTGGGGAACTCCCGAAATTGTTTGATCGGAGTGGGCGCCGTGAGCAACGGTTTCGGGTCGCATCTGCGGGAAAAATAAAACATCCTGAATAGAGGGGGAGTTGGTCATGATCATGGTGAGCCGGTCGATTCCGATACCAAGGCCTGCCGTTGGCGGCATACCATATTCAATGGCTCTTAAAAAATCTTCGTCGAGTTGCATGGCTTCCTCATCGCCCCGCCTTCCCAGTTCCAGCTGTTCTTCGAACCGTGCCCGCTGGTCGATGGGATCGTTGAGTTCACTGAAGGCATTGCAAATTTCTTTTCCGTTACATATAGCCTCAAACCGTTCGACCAATCCGGGTTTAGTACGGTGTTTTTTTGCCAGGGGCGACATTTCAACAGGGTAGTCGGTAATAAACGTCGGTTGTATTAATTTTGGTTCGCACGTTTCGCCAAAAATCTCATCAATCAATCGGGCTCTTCCCATGGTTGGGTCGGTTTTAATGCCCAGTTTTTCGGCGGCATCACGCATTTCGTTTTCATTCATATCCGAAATATCCACTCCGGTAAAATGGCTTATAGCTTCGTACATGCTGTACCGTTGCCACGGACGTTTAAAATCAATTTCATGGTTGCCTGAGGTAACTTTGGTGGTTCCATGCAAATCGAGCGCGATCTTTTCGACCATTTCCTCCACCAGGCTCATCATCCATTCGTAATCGGTATAGGCCACATACAATTCCATTTGAGTAAATTCGGGATTGTGGAAGCGGCTCATTCCTTCGTTACGGAAATCTTTTGAAAATTCATATACGCCATCGAATCCACCTACAATAAGCCGCTTCAAATAAAGTTCATTGGCTATTCGCAAATACAAGGTCATATCGAGCGTATTGTGGTGTGTTTTAAAGGGCCTCGCGGCAGCCCCTCCATAAAGTGGCTGTAGAACTGGTGTCTCCACTTCGAGGTAACCCCGCTCATTTAAAAAAGCACGCATGCTGTTGGTGAGTTGTGTGCGCTTTATGAAAGTATCTTTTACATGTGGGTTCACAATGAGGTCGACGTACCGCTGACGGTAACGTAATTCAGGATCCGCGAAAGCGTCGTACACCACCCCATCTTTTTCTTTAACAACCGGCAAGGGCCGTAACGATTTTGTAAGTAACTTAAAAGAAGTAACATGAATACTTATTTCACCCATTTGGGTTTTGAATGCATAACCGCTTACGCCGATAATATCTCCGATATCGAGCAGTTTTTTAAAAACGGTATTATACAGAGTTTTATCATCACCGGGGCAAACGTCGTCGCGTTTAAAGTACAGCTGAATGCGGCCTTCGGAATCCTGGAGTTCGGCGAAGGAAGCATTACCCATGATTCGCCGGCTCATAATGCGTCCGGCAATTCGGAGATTCACCAGCGCGGAAGCGTTTTTATCAAAATTTTCGAGGATATATTTTGATGAGGTATTAATCTCAAACAATTCGGCGGGGTAAGGATTGATGCCAAGCGACTGTAATTCTTCAAGTGCCTTGCGGCGAAGGAGTTCCTGTTCATTAAGTTCCATTGGGCAAAGATAACCGAATAATAGAAAACGCGACAGGATTCCATTGGAATCGATTCGGGAGCCCGGGTGATTTTGACCGTATGTAAAACCTATCCGGCCAACGGAATCGGAGGTTTAATCAAAAACCGGTTTATTTGGCTACCGGGGACTATTGAAGGGTAATGTAACCCGGCAGATGGGTAACCGCCTCATAAATAAAGGTAACCGATTGTAAATACAGCTATTATGTTGAAAACTATTTTTGTTTTCCGCAAAGGTTCGGTTACTTTTGATAAACATATTACGTCTATTACAATAATACATTACCTTGCTATATCGAAACACCGACCCCCAACAAGTATGAACCCATAGAAACATTAGCTGTTTTTGGTCCCCGGAACCACGCCTGAAAATTGAATGCGGAAGCGGGCGTTGCGGGCAGAAAACAAAAGAGGTGTAAATTTTTAGTTCACGTTTTTTAACTTTTAAAACTATCCCCCATGAGAAATTTCTACCGCACTTTTTATCAAGGCATGCAACGGGTTGTTTGCCTTAAAATTTATCTGAGAACAATCATTTGTGTTGCCGCGATTCAATTTAGTTACACTGAAAGTTCAACCGCGCAGGGGATTATCCCTACAAAGGGTAAGGAATTCTGGATGGGATTTCCGCGACAGCCAAATGGCCAGGTTAGTACCAAGCGATGCGAAATTTTTGTTACATCCGAAGTGAACACCAGCGGCATTGTACTGATCCCGCAGCAAGGATTCAGTTTACCGTTTACAGTTACAGCCAATCAAACCACCACGGTTACTATTCCGGTTGCAACAGTGGAGCATACCGCCAATCAAATTACCGATAACAAAGGGGTACAGATTCTCACCCTCGACACGGTAAGTGTATTTGCCATTTCGTTTCAGCAATATTCGGCTGATGCCAGTGTAATTTATCCGAAGCAGTCCCTGGGAACCGAATACCGTATAAGCAGTTACCAGGGATTATCGGGCTATCCGTCGCAGTTTTTGGTAGTTGCCACCGAAGACAATACCCAGTTTACTATAACACCAAAGGCAGCAACCCTTGCGGGGAACGCAGTTGGTGTACCTTTTACAGTCAGTTTGAATGCGGGGCAGTCGTACCAGGTTCAGGCATCGCAAACCACGGGCGATTTTACGGGTACAACCGTTATTGCCACCGACAGCAGCGGGTCGTGCAGGCCTTTTGCTGTATTTTCGGGTACCATGTGTGTAAATATTCCTGTTGGATGTACCTGGTGCGATATATTATTTGAACAGGACCTGCCGGTGACTCATTGGGGCAAGACGTATTATTCGACACCTTTTGCTTCAACCACAAAATATACATTACGCATACTCGCCGATCAGAACAACACGGTTTACTCGGTAGACGGCGGGCCTTCGGTTACCCTGAATGCGGGACAATTTACCGAGCTGAGCAATTTAACTGCGGCAAAATGTATTTCATCCAACAAGCCCATCAGTGTTACACAGTATATGCAGGGGCTGGCATGTGCAGGAGCAGGTGATCCGGCCATGATGTATTTAAACGCTGTGGAACAAAAAATCAACCAGGTAACTTTCAGTACGGTTACGTCAACGGTTATTACGCAGCACACGGTAAATGTTATTATGAACACATCGCATTTGGGTCAGCTTAAGCTGGATGGCGTTACTGTTCCTCCGGCTTCCTTTATCCCGTTTCCGGCATGCGGAAATATTTCATATGCGCAATTAACGTTATCGCAGGGCAGTCATACGCTGGAAGCCGACAGCGGGTTCAGTGCGTACACATACGGAACCGGTTCGGCTGAAAGTTATGCCTATTCGGTTGGTTCCTTCAGCAAATCGCAGCCCATACAGGTTGATTCGGTTACCTGCTCATCGGACACAATACAGTTAGGCATGTCGAATAGTTTATTTGGCAGCTGGTGGTCGACACTTGATGACCCTACGGACACCATTTGGGTTGGGCCGGTGCTTACACTGTTGCCTCCCATTATTCCCGGGATTTACATGTTGCATGGCAATGAATACATTTCGGGATGCGAAAAGATATTTTATTTTAGTGTTGAGATTCCCGATCCGCCTCAAACCTGGATTACCAGCAGCTCAACCATTACTTGCCAAAACAATCTGGTTCAGCTGAATTCGGGTACCATTCCGCCCACACCCGGATACATATATACCTGGACACCAGCTACGGGACTTGACGACCCGAATATACCCGATCCCGTATTAACGGCAACAACCAGCGGATGGTACCATGTTTCAATTGCCTCCAACAACGGGTGTACACCAACGGTTTACGACAGCATATATGTAGATGTACTACCGGTACCCATACCAGCTGTTTCAGCCGGGGGGAGTCAAAGCATATGCGCCGGGGGATCGGCTACGCTTACCGCGGGTGGCGGGGTCAGTTACCAATGGCTTCCCGGAAATTTAACCGGTGATACGGTTGTAGTTACTCCGGTTGTAACCAGCAGTTATGTGGTAATAGTTACCGATCAAAATGGTTGTACCAACAGTGATACGGTTACCGTATCGGTGAATCAGCTGCCGGTTGCATCGGCCGGAACCGATGTAAGCATTTGTTCGGGGGCACAGGCAACCTTAACGGGTTCGGGTGGAGCTTGCCTTTGGATGCCCGGCGGGATGACATCGGCTACGGTTAATGTTAATCCGCTTATAACTACAAATTATATTCTTCAGGTTACCGATGGTAACGGCTGTATAAGTTACGATTCGGTTTTAGTTAACGTTAATCCGTTGCCCAATGCCTATGCCGGGACCGACAAGGAAATTTGTATAAACGATGTAACAACTTTAACCGCTACCGGCGGAATAGCTTATTTATGGAGCCCTTCGGGATCGGTAAGCAGTTCCATTTCCGTTAGCCCCTCGTTAACTACTGCTTATATTGTTTCGGTAACGGATATTAACGGATGTTCAAACAGGGACACCGTTATAGTTTCGGTTAATGCACTGCCTGTTATCAGCGCTGGAGCCAATCAGAGTATTTGTTCAGGGTTGCCGGCGTCGCTGAATGCATCCGGCGGAGCAGGTTATCTCTGGAACCCGGGGAATATTTCCGGGGCAACAGTAACAGTAACCCCTCCGGCTACAACAAACTACATTGTAACTGGTACCGACTCTAACGGATGTGTCAATACCGATACGGTTTTAGTTTTAGTTAATCAGCTACCGGTAATTGATGCCGGAGCAGGACAGGTACTGTGCAGTGGCGGCAACGGGACACTAACCGCATCGGGCGGGATATCGTATTTATGGATGCCGGGAGGACTAACAGGCACAACCATTACGGTTAACCCTTTGGTAAACACTACTTATACCGTTACAGGAACCGATATAAACGGATGTGTTAACAGTGATAGTGTAAGTATACTTGTTAATCCGTTACCGGTTGCAAGCGCTGGTCCTGATGCAGCCATTTGTGATGGTGCCGCCACTACGCTTAGCGCGACCGGTGGTATCAGTTATAGCTGGAGCCCGGGAGGCGGCACATCCGCTTCCATTTCTGTTTCACCAGTTGCAACAACCAATTATATAGTCTCCGTAATTGATGCCAACGGATGCGAAAACCAGGATTCGGTACTGGTTATCGTTTATGCTCTACCGTTAGTAAGTGCGGGGCCCGATCAGGCAATATGTGCAGGATCCAATATTAATTTGGGCGCGTCCGGGGCAGCATCATACATTTGGTTTCCTGGAAATTTAAATGGTTCAGCAATCACGGTAAGTCCGGTTTCATCCACTTCGTACATTGTTACGGGCACCGACAGCAATGGTTGTTCAAACAGTGATGTTGTTATGATAACAGTAAACCCATTGCCGGTTGTTAATATTGGCGGTGATCAAACTATTTGTTCGGGTCTTCAGGCCGTATTAAGCGCAGGCGGAGGTAATTTGTATTCATGGAATCCGGGTGGTATGCAGGGTGCCACAGTAAATGTTTGGCCGGTTGTTACCACGCAATATACCGTAACTGTAACCGACAACAATGGTTGTGTCAGTTCAGCGGTAACTACGGTTTATGTTAACCCGTTACCGGTAGCGAATGCGGGACCCGACCAGTTTGTTTGTCCGGGTGACCAGGCAACAATGGTTGCATCGGGGGGTATAGGATATTTGTGGATGCCCGGGTCAGTTACAGGAAATGTGCTTACAGTAACACCATCGGGGATACAAAGCTATGTGTTAACGGTAACCGATAATAACGGCTGTACAGATACCGACACGGTTGTTGTAGGATTGGAGCCGTTGCCGGTGGCAGCGTTTACTTTGCAGGCTCCGGTTTGTGCCGGTACAGCGTTTGTGTTCAGCAACAACTCTACTGTGACATCGGGATCTATAGTTGGCCACAGTTGGGATTTCGGTGACGGAACAATTGGTACGGATGTGATGCCATCGCATATTTATACCAGTGCGGGGCCTTACCTGGTAAGTTTAAGCATACTGACAGATGCCGGATGTACCAGTCAGGTTTCGCATATGCTTACCGTGAATCCATTGCCTGCTGTTGATTTTACTACGCAGCCGCAATGCGCCGGACTGCCTGTGTTGTTTACGGATTTATCGGATGCATCGCCGAACGGGATCGTGAAATGGATTTGGGATTTTGGTGATGGAGCCACCTCCTGGTGGGATCAGCACCCTGCACATGTTTACAGCAATCCGGGATGGTATACCATTGGTTTAACCATTGTAACCGACAGCGGCTGTGTATCGGGTATAACCCGACCCAACGCGGTGGAGGTGTTTCAGCTTCCCGAGGCGCGGTTCAGCTACACGCCTTCGTCTATATCCATTATGGATCCCAGGGTTTATTTCAGGGATTTAAGTTTGGATGCTACCAGCTGGTGGTGGCAGTTTGGAGATGGTGTTGGCCAGTCGGATATTCCGAATCCTGTTTACGCATACAGTGATACAGGTATTTATGTGGTAAGTCTGGAAATAATAAATCAGGAAGGTTGCCGCGACACTGCATACGGCGAAGTATTTATAGAGCCAGATTTTACATTATACATTCCAAACGCATTTACACCTAACGGGGATGGTATAAACGAAAATTTCAATCCCAGTGGTATAGGGATAAGAACCTATGACTTGTTGATTTTCGACAGGTGGGGAAGCCAGGTGTTCAGCAGTTCGAATTTATCAAAGGGCTGGGATGGCCGGTCGGCAAACGGAACGGTATGTATGCAGGGTGTTTATGTTTACACGATCAGGGTTTTGGATTATAAAAATTCGGAGCGGCAGTATACGGGACAGGTAAGCCTGATACGTTAAACGTGAAAAGAGACATTCGGGGCAGCATAATACCTGTAATATAACAGGCGCCACATTCTTAGGGTTTTAACGAAAGTTTTAAACCGGTTTGCGCTTTTTTGTTGAAAACCGGAAGCGGTAAAACTTGTAATTATTTAAAAAATTTATTAAACTTTACATGGCTGATTCATTAGAATTAAGCCTTAGTTCATGTATGTTTAATTTATTTAAAAAGGAGGGTAAGATGAAAACCAAAGAAGTAATTGATCATGTAATGACAGCGATTGAAAATCAGAAGTGGGACGATGCGGAGAAGTATGTAGCGGATGACTTTACATTAAGCGGGGCCATGCCAACTCCGGTTGGAAAGAAGGAATGGCTGAATTTGCACAAGACACTTGAAACGGGTTTGCCTGATTTCAAATTTAATTTGCATGATGTTAAAGAGCAGGGCAACAAGGTAAGCGGGAAGTTAAGGATTACCGGAACGCATAGTCGCGACATACCCGGAGCCATTCCGGGGTTGATAAATAAGAAGATAGCAGCAACCGGAAAAAAGGTTACCTTACCTGAGGAGGAATGTGAGTTTGAAGTAGCCAACGGGAAGTTATCACGCATTTATGTAAAGCCAACAGTTGGAGGCGGGCCAAAGGGTTTGCTGGAGCAGCTGGGATACAACTAGCGGAATCATTCCGGTTTTCAGGAGAATCAAGTTTTTAGCGCCTGTGATTTAACCGGGTTGAAGTTTTAAGGCCGTTCGTTCGGACCGGTGTATAGCGGTATCAGCCGTTGCCCGGTTGGAGCGGGCGGTTTTTTTTGACGGGAAAGGAAACCGGCGAGTATGATAATGCCGGGATGGTTAAAGTTCCATTCAAGACAGCAGAGAAGTTGTTGATGGTTAAGTTTTTTAAAACCGTGGGGCATCATCCCGCCAGGTTTCTGCGAAATAATGTACGAGGTTTTTCAACTGCGGCAGTTCCTGCAAAAACAACAGCATTTGGTTAAAGGATTTAATAAAGCTGGATATTACACCGTGGTAATAAAAAGCGGGTTAGTTCATATAGTCCTGCCAATGGATCAGCATATATTTTTTACCGCCTTGTGAGTCGGGCAGGATCCGGTATCCGTATTCAAAGCAAAATTTATATACATTTCCATTAGCGGCGGTCCACGTATGCGTATAAACCATTTCACTAAATCCCTTGTTGATCAGGATTTCTTTATTCACCTGGGATGCTCCGGGTGAGGTAACTTGTTTCAGGATTTTCCGGTTCAGTTTAAGTTGGTTCATGACCCGGAGAAAGACGGTATTTGTATTTTCTTTTTTTTGATTGTAGTTGTGATGTTTGTCATTTTTTATATGGATGTTTTT
>CAZPKJ010000020.1:0-27121 GCA_964587075.1 uncultured Flavobacteriaceae bacterium
ACCAGGTCCAGGTCGCCATCTGCATCCAGATCGCTGTATACCGCTCCGTTCGAAATAAGGGGGATGTTATTTAGCCATTTGTCGCTGACATTCTCAAAAGTAAGATCCTGCTTATTTCTGAAATAGTAATTCTTCGATTTATAGGAAGGGATTTGTGTTAACCAGTACTTTCTCTCTGAAACCGGGATATCGGCTCCTTTAAGTTCTTCCTTGCGTTTTCGAAGTTTCAGGCGAAAATCGTTATCGAGTGAATTTTGTTTATATCCGTTTGTTATCAGGAGATCTTTAAATCCATCGTTATCAAAATCGGCGAACAGCGGCGCCCAGCTCCATTCGGTTTTAGCCACTCCTGCAAGATGTCCAATTTCCGAAAAATAATTATTGCCATTATTCAACTGTAACTCGTTAAACATATACTGAGGCATGTGTCCATAGTACTCGGTAATTTGTTTAAAGGCATCCGTGTTCATGGAGGCCATAAATGTTTTAGCGGTAATATGATCGCGGCTGGCCATATCCACTGCCACAATATCCGGGAAACCGTCGTTGTTATAATCATTCACGTCGCAGCCCATTGAAAAATAAGCTACGTGTGAGGCATGTTGTTTTACTTTATCCGTAAAAGTTCCGTCCCCATTGTTGATCCACATAACATTGGGTTGCGAATAGTCGTTCGACACATACAAATCGGTCCAGCCGTCGTTATTCAAATCGGAAGCCACGGCACCCAGGCCATAATCGTAACGGTACATACCCAGCTTAGCCGTTATATCAACAAACTTTCCGTTATCATTCCGGTAAAAGTGTGATGACAAGGCATGTAATTCACCGGGGTTACTTTTCAAATGCCGGTATACTTCTTCAGTAGTTGCACGGTGATTAAAATAGTGAAAATGGTTATTCACATACAGGTCGAGATCGCCGTCCTTGTCGTAATCAAAAAAGGCGGCTCCGGTTGAATACGCGGCATCATTCACCCCATATTCTTTCGCTTTTTCACTGAAGGTGAGGTCACCGTTATTAATAAAAAGAAGGTTTTCGGCTCGGGTATAGTGACTCTCCGGCCCCGACCGGCAAACGTATATATCAAGAAGGCCATCCTCATTTATATCGGCCATAACAACCCCGGTATGATAAGAGGGTTTCCCGTCGGGATTTTTAATATTGATTCCTGCCTTATCGGTAATATCTTCAAACTTAAAGTTTCCTATATTCAGATATAATTTATTGGGAACCTGGTTGCCGGTAAACATCAAATCGGGCAACCCGTCGTTGTTAATATCACCCGCGGCAACACCACCCCCGTTGAACAAATATTCATAGGAAAGGATGTTCAGGTTTTCATCCTGAGTTATAGTATTAATAAATTCTATTCCCGTATTTTCGGGAGCGTGAGGAATAAAGACATATGCTGATGAATCGGGGCTTGATCCGTGTTCATCAACCCCATAATCAGAAGTTTTGTCGGAGTTAGCATTACATCCCGCAATTGTGGTTACGATTAACAGCCACAGAAATTTAATTCCATTGTTCATAGTTGATACTTCTATTTTTTCACCGCATCAGAGGCTGGTGGTTACAAACTATACTATTAAGGCATGATACCTTATGATTCTCAATTTTATAATTGGCAGGTAACCCATAGGGCTCCGTCGGGCAGTTGTGATTTCTTGAAAAGATACAATTGTGTATGCTAAAAATACAAAAGTTTTAACTGTATTTAACAAATATGAAAAATAGTTTCCGGGTTTAATTGATGGTATATGACTTTGAAAAATGACAGCGTATAAATATAATATATTGATTTTCAGCTTTTTTAATGAAATAACATAGGCCAACTTTCGTTGATCACAGCACATTTTAATAGTTTCAGTAAGTTCATGCAAGCGCTGCCGTGGTCTTTAATTGCAGCAATTTACCAGCGAATACCCTTTGCCTTGTTCCAGGAACTTTAACATTTCATCCGCGTAAATGTCCAAGATGATTCCGGTCCGATTCCCTTAGCAGGCCCGATTTCAAATCAGGGTTTACAATCAGGATGCGCCAGAAATTATATTTCCGGTTACCCTGGTGGAACCTGTGAGGGTTTTTGATACTATTCAGAAGGTAACCTGCAGCGTTCTATAAAAGTTGTTCTTCACAAATGTATCCAACCCATAGTTAAACAATTAAAATTTAACTGTCGTATTTAATTTTAAATCATTTTTTAAAAACAACCCGATTTGCTTCACCAAAAAGAAGCTTCGCGCGATATTCTTTGCGGACAATAATTTTCGGAACCCACCACGTTTCATTCAAATAATTTCAGATTCAGAAATGTAATTAATCAACTGCCGTGTGCCTGATTTGCAGATACGTGGTATTAAAACAATAGGTAATATGTATATTTGCAATTCTCATAAAATCATTATCTTTTGTTAAATACCCGTGACTTAAATTCCATTATCTCCAAAACCGGGAAGCAGTTATATCCCTATCAGCAGCATGCCATTGAGAATATTCTCGACCGGCTAAAAGACCATCCTGCCAGATATAACCTGTTATACCAGCTTCCTACCGGAGGGGGTAAAACTGTAATTTTTTCTGAGATAACCCGGCGCTACATACAGAATACCGGGAAAAAAGTATTAATCCTTACACACCGCCTGGAGCTTTGTGATCAGACTTCACAAATGTTAAGTGATTTTGGCGTTTCAAACATGATTATAAACAGTGCTGTTAAGGAAATTCCCGTCCCTAATGAATACATGTGTTTTGTTGCTATGGTTGAAACCCTGAACAACCGTTTGCGCGACAAGATACTCACGCTTGACAACATTGGTTTAATGATTGTTGATGAAGCGCATTATAATTCGTTCGGTAAGTTATTCAGGTTTTATGAAAAAGGGGTGGTATTGGGAGTTACAGCTACACCATTAAGTTCGAACATTAATATCCGCATGAAGGATACTTATGATGAACTGATCATTGGGGAGTCGATAGCATCTCTCATTGACGCGGGGTTTCTGGCAAAAGCAACTACATATCATTATCACGTTGGGCTCACATCACTCAAAGTAGGCCGAAGCGGCGACTACACGGTAAGTTCATCCGAACGGTTGTACAACAATCATGCGATGCAGGATAAACTTTTGAGCGCTTACCAGGAAAAGTGTATCGGAAAAAAAACACTTATTTTTAATAATGGAATTGCCACCTCTCAGTATGTTTATGCAACATTCAGGGAAGCGGGTTATGAAATAAGGCATCTCGATCATACACACACGGGTAAAGAAAGAAAAGAAATATTAAGATGGTTTAAGGAAAAGCCCGATGCCATATTAACCTCGGTTAGTTTGCTTACGACGGGTTTTGACGAACCTACCGTTGAATGTATTATACTGAACCGTGCAACCCGTTCGCTGACTTTATATTTTCAAATGATTGGCCGGGGCTCACGGGTGCTGCCCGATAAAAAAGAGTTTACAATTATTGACCTTGGAAATAACCTTAACCGTTTTGGTTTATGGAATGAGCCCGTTGACTGGTACGCCATTTTTGAATCGCCCGAACAATACCTGTTAAGCATCCGAAGCGATGAAGAGATTGAATTAAATTACAAGTATTCGATGCCCGATGACTTGCGCAACCGGTTTCCGTTATCCGCATCGCTGGACTTTGATATCAAAGAGGAGCATCTGTCGGCTGTACGGAAAAGGGAGCGTCCAAAAGTTGTTATTGAGAAATCCATCCAGCAGCATGTTACCATTTGTATGGAGAACAGTAAAAATATTGATGAGGCGTTGGTGCTGGCCGATTTACTTGGAGAAGAAATAGCGTATCGTGTTCGGGTATACTCCAGGTGCCTTACAAAAACTTCGGAAAGTTATGTGAAATGGCTGGAGGAGGATTATAAAAGAAAGCTGAAGTTTTTACTAATCAGGGAATGGCAAAAACATCACGATCCTTCAAACGGATTGTGATTTTTATACCCGGCGATAATTACTTTTTTTTGAGCCACACACAAAGTTGCATGCCCTTGTTGGTCATTTTCATATACGGCTTTAAGAAAATATCGGCAATACGTGGCATAAAGGTCTGACAAACATAATACTCGTGATGTACAATTTCATATCCGTAATTTTGCGCATGAAACTGAAATGACTTCAGATTAAATTCATGCAGGTGAAAGGGTTCATGCATCGGGCTAATGTTCCCAACATAATCGGTAAGTCGCAACCTGTAATACCAGTTAATAATTTTATTTATCAGCCAGTCGGATGAAGGCACCTCAATGTGCATGATGCCTCCTGGTTTGAGCCACTTCATGGCTTTCAGTATAGATTGCGAAGGGTCGTACAGGTGCTCGAGCACAGCACCAAATGTGATAAACTCAAAATGATTTTCGGGATACTCCATATTTTCCAGCATACCAACTTTCAGCTGCTCCTTTACAATACCCATTTTAGTAATGGCACGTTCGTAAAACTGTTCAGAGGGTTCAAATCCATAGGTATCAAAACCTGCCTCCGCCATGGCAATCATCGCTTTTCCCAAACCTGCGCCAATATCCAGCGATTTCATACCAGGCTTAAACTCCATCAAGGTTTTGAGTGTTTCTATTTCGGTTCTGAAATATGTTTCACTCACAACAAAGTAATCATCCTTCCAATAATCTTCGGGTGGTATACCGTAATGATCCTGGATATCGAACGGTACGGGCTGAGGATTAGAATAAATCAAATGACAATTGGTGCATTTGGCAATTGTAGTAGTGATACCAGTCAAACCGGACGGGTTCCTTCCTTGCGACCGGTTCATTCTCTTTCCCAAAATACGATGGCCCGAAACGGGTGATCCACACATGTTGCACTGATCAATATAATTGAAATAATAACGCAATTGCTTTGTCATAAATACCTGATTATGTGATAAATGCCAGCCATCATCCCGCGAAAGCGGCACGGAGGAACCTTTGTTTGAAAGGAGGCTAAAAATAAGAAAGAAAGTTAATGTGTGGCGATTTAATTAGTGCCATGATTTAACAACCCGGAATCTGCTTGTTCTTTAACCGAATTGTGGTATGCTTCCAGGATTCCTTAAAAATTTCCTGCAGTATTTTCTCATCCACATCACGCAGTGAATTAATATAGAGGCAAACTTTTCCGGTTTTGTATTTGCCAAGTTTACTCAACAACCACTCCTGCTTCTCAAAATCACCAAGTACGTAAAGCGAAAAATTTTGCTTGCGCGGAGAAAATCCCATCATTGGAGCGTCGCCCTCGTGGCCACTTTCATATTTATAATGATATTTTCCAAAGCCTATTATTGAAGGGCCCCACATTACGGGTTTATGTCCCGAAATATCCTGCATCATTTTCAATATTTTTCTGGCATCGGCTTCTTTGGCAGGATTATTTAATGCTGCAATGAACGATGCCGCGCTTTTCGCGGTAGGTTGTGTAATGTTTTTAGCCATGGCAACTATTATTTATCATCATATGCGCTCTGCAAAACATCAATTTCCAGTTTAGTCATTTTCAACAATGCCTCCAGGACACGATTTGATTTAGCAGTATCGGGGTCACTCATCCATTGAGCTACCTGACGGGGAACAATTTGCCATGAAACCCCGAACCTGTCCTTAACCCATCCGCACTGTTGCTTTATTCCTTCATGTGATAATTTTTCCCAATAATGGTCCACTTCCTTTTGTGTTTGGCAATGCACAATAAACGACACAGCTTCACTGAATTTAAACACGGGTCCACCGTTGAGTGCAAGAAACGAGACCCCATTCAGTGTAAAAGATATGGTCAGTATGGTTCCTTCGGGAAAGGGGGCATGTTTGCCATACCGGCTAACCGAATCTATCGTTGCGTTTTCAAATATCTCCAGATAAAAACTAACTGCCTCTTCGGCATTATCGTTAAACCAAAGACAAGGTGTTATGGACCGCGTTTGAATTTGAGCATTCATAATTGAAAAATTCTATCCGTTTTGCGATTCGGCATAAGTTTTAAAACTATCGAGAATCGCCTGCCAGCCCTGTCGTTGCAATTCGGCCGAGTTTTCAGTTTCGGTTTCAAATGTTTCCACGACTTCGGTAACGTTGCCGGCTCCGGTAAATATTATTTTCACTTTTCGGCCGTCGATGATGTCATATTCAATTAGTCTGTGCAGAATAATATTCTTATATATACCCTCAAAATCGAATGATGCCGAACCATCACGGGCCGCCATAGTATAATTAAATGCACCGGACACACGTAAATCGTTCGTGGCTTTTGGTGTATACCATTCGGCTGAGGCATTGTTCCACTGAACGACATGCCTGGGGTCGGTCCATAACTCCCACACCTGATCAACCGGTTTATTAACGGTTGTTTTTACGGTGATAACCTGATTGTCATTTTGTTTTTCCATAATTAACCGGGTTGGTTAGAAACCTGCTGCCATTGAACACGGTTTATGGCAAAAATAAAATTATTATGCGGGATTTCCCTGCCAAAATGCATCATTTTTTCACCAACCTTAATGGCGTTTATTTTGGCAATTGCTTTTTGCGACCGGATATTAGATTCTCCAATATGAAAATGAACCGTTTCAACATATTGAAAGGCGTAATCAAGCATTAGCTTTTTGATGGCAAAATTATAATTCCCTCCCCAGAATTTCCGTGCAATAAAAGTATAACCGATACAAACTGCGCTGGCTGCTTTATCGAAATCGTAAAACCGTGTACTTCCCATAACCTCACCGGTAACGGTTTCCCGGATAGTAAACGCCGAACCTGATTGCATTGCCTGATCAAAATAAACCTTGAAAATATCCCGCTCAAACCGGTTGGTGGCAGGATGCTGTTCCCAGATGAGCGGATCGGACGCGGCCAGGTACAGTGGTTCGAAATCGCCGGCCGACAAAGGTGATAAATTCACCAGATTACTTCGCAATATTTCGGGTACAGGAATCAATGGCTCGCTTTAAATTTAGCTTTTTAACTGGTCTGCCAATATTAAAAAAAAAAATCAACAACTCAAGAAATTTAAACAGTACTTCGTATATCCTAAATCTGGCCTCTTTACGGAAAGATTTTAATCGATTGAATGTGGCTCATCCGGTTTGATAAAAGATAGCCTGTTTTACCGGAGGTTTCATTATTACTGATCATTTTCAGCATGAAATATAGCGTATCTTAGCCTGTTAATTATCACGTATTTGTCATATAAATATATCCTGAATTATTTTATTTCATTAACTTTCGGAAAATTTTACTAACCACACTTATGATAATCACAACAACAAACACTATTGAAGGAAAGAAAATTACCGGGTATCTCGGTATTGTTTCCGGCGAAACGATTATTGGCGCTAATATATTCAGGGACCTCTTTGCGGGCATTCGTGATATTGTTGGTGGCCGGTCGGGGGCTTATGAAGAAGTATTGCGGGAAGCCAAGAATACCGCACTAAAAGAAATGCAGGACGCCGCCCGAAACTTAGGCGCCAACGCGATTGTAGGGGTTGACCTCGATTATGAAACCGTTGGCGGAGGCCGGATGCTGATGGTTACTGCCAGTGGTACAGCAATAACCTGCCAGTAAAATTACTTTTATTTTAGTGCCGTACCATTCCATTAACTCTGTTGAATATAAGTTCGCAGTTAAATCTTTTTAACAAGCGAAGTAGAGATGTATGAGACTCCTCCGATTTTTTCTACCCAAAAATGATTTCAGGTCATTTCCAAAAGATGACCTGCTGCTGAAGAAGGTTGCCGATAAATACCAGCTTCCATTCCCTTTTTTAAAGCCAGTAAGAAATGTCGATGCTATGGTATTTGACTACAAGGGAGAATACATCATAAAAATCACGTCAACCGACAAGAAATCTGCGGAAGCTGTGCATCAAACGGCATTGTGGCAATCGTATCTGTCGATGCATGAACCTGCCGTAGCAACCGTAATTCCTTCGGCTTCGGGCAATTTATCGGAACAAATAGCTGGTATAACCGGAAATTACACGGTTGTTGTTTGCGCCAAAACACCCGGTATACCCGTATTGAAAAAAGACTGGATACCCGACTTAATTTTTCTGACAGGGAAACTTACTGGAAGATTACACGCGCTTACTAAAAAATACAACCATGGCTCAGATATGAATCATATTGCCGACTGGCGCAACGTAGTTGCAGGCCATGTTTCAGGTTTATCTAAAAAGTATGTCTCCCAAAAGAACCGGTTTCAATATTTAATGACCCGGGTTAATTTGACAGAAGATGAAAAAAACCGTTATGGTGTAGTACATAATGATATCCATCGCGGCAATTTGACGCTGGCGAACAACAAACTGCATTTATTCGATTTCGACGACACCTGCCGCACATGGTTTATTAACGATATTGCCGGAATTTATTACAACACCATATTGGATAAAGGAAATAAATTAAACTTCGAAAATAAACCGCTGGTATCAAACATGGAATATTTCTGGCGTGGTTATAACATAGAAAACCGTTTAAGTGCCGAAGAAATGAAATTGCTTCCTGTATTTATTGCTTTACGTGCCATTTCCGGTTTCGCCTATTTATACCGGATTGGCGGATCACGAAATTTTAACCCGACCCACCGGGCTTACTACCTGCTAAGTAAAAAACTTTCCGGCATTGAGTTTGAAATAATGCCACCTGAACAGTTTACATGATAAATCAGTTTTGCCTGCTTAATATAAAATTGGTATTCCGGATTTCTGCTATACATTATTTCAAAAACTGTTTCAGTTAAACCAAACAGCATACCGCTGACGCCTCAATTCCAGTGCCAGTTGCTCCTCCATTTTTAAGGCTTCATCACGCGTCAGCAAAGGAATGTGATTGTATAAACTGGGTCTCAGGTAACGACCATATTTTTGCACTATCGATGACGAGAGCTTGTGCCCCCTGGCGTTCCGGTATCCGCTTTTATGTTGCTCAAACCGTTCTTTCGGTGTCTTACTGGTCATGCCCACATACAAACATTCAAGCACCCCGTTGAACTGAGGATTTGCCTCACGGAACTTTCTATCTTCAGTAAATACTTTTTTAGAAAGTTCAATAACATAAACCGAATATATTTTACGTTTCATTATTAATCTCAATGTATAACTTATACATAATAAAAATGATTCTTCGTTAAAATTTTAATTTGGATTAACAATTACTAATCCTTGTTCATGGATTATCATCAATAGATTAAGAAAAACGTATTCAAATGTAACCATTTAAGCTTACCAAAGAACAGGGGTTTGATACATGTTTTCACCAAGACTGGCCGATCATTTCCATTTTCGACGGCGTGGAATTAACAGAATCATGTAATACTGACGTCAATAAGGCAATAGAATGCCATTTCATCGGCGATTTTATTCCTGATAAACATCATTCACTTTTAGAGTATCAATGAAAAATCTTTTTTGTTGAAAACCATGGTTCATAAATGAACTGAATAAAAAAGGCCCTGTCCCTTAACGGGATCAGGACCTTGTTTTGTAACCAGAAAGCGTATCCGACGTGTGGTTATAAACTCTGATACCTCTTATGGTTACTCGGAGGGTTGAATTTTTACTATTTCGGAGGTGGTTCCTGTTCGGTGTATTATAAGCATCTGACGGGAGAAATCCTGTATCCATGACGGGTCGAAACGTACGGCGGTATGTTGTGACAGCAACCTGCCCGAAGTGTCAAAAATCCTGAATGTACTGGGAGCAGAATCTGTTTGAAACAAGGGCGACAGCCTGTTTCCTGATGGCGCGGCGATTCCTATCAGACTTGGTAGTCCGGCACAAAACATCTGGCCGTTGATTACCGGCGTAGTACTTACCGAATATGTTGATCCGGGAGTGAATAAGTTCGCTGGCGCGCGACGACTGCCCGGTGCTGTTACATACTTAATAATATTATTGGGATTTGCCACCTCGGTAAATTCCATTTCATACGTTACCGGATGCACGTATTCCATTACCAGTCCGGCGGGGATGGAATCGTTTGGTTGTATGTTCATCTTATTCTGATAGGCCTTACCCACACCGTGTGGCTTTCTTATGGCGCGCAAAACTATTGTCGGTGAAGTAACCGAACAAACTTTGTCAACAATAGCTGTGTACGAAACACTCATGGTATCAAGCTGCGGAGTGCCCGGAGTAAACAAGTTCATCTTCCGCTGGAAAAGAGGGCCGTTAATTCCATTACTCCAGTGTATGTAGTCGTATCCCTGAACTGCTTCCAGGCGAACCGTATCGCCTTTACATACCCACGTATCCGTTAGTGCCGTAATTTGAGGCGGGGGCAGCACATTAAAGTTCGCCGACCGTGTAACGGTGGTCATGTTGTTCGAATTTCCATGATATCCGGTAACGGTTAGTGTATATACGCCTGATGATACAATTTCAATAACAGGCGTCGTTTCACCCGTACTCCATAAATAGGAAACCGGGTTAAACCCGTTTCCGTTTACTTCCAGTGCCACCGGCATGGGGTTACAAACCGTACCGCCATTAGGAAATAACTGGATATTGTTGTTTTGGGCGCGCATCCCGGTATAAGCCGCCGCGATCAATACTGCTGTAATAATGGACTTTTTCATGATTTTCTTTCCTTTTTATCATTGAGTGTGTTCACCCAATAAGATATCCGGAGGAAGGTGATTCCTTGTTTTTTAGGTGAACCGGCGATATTTGTGGGTGAACAGTCCCTTCAGATGAAGTAAATAGGATGAGCTATCCACTGGTTCGGCAATTAGAAACGGGACATAAAGCTATTTACTGGTAATAAATGCGGCATGAGGATACTTCGGGCTAACGAACTACTGCAAAACGGGCCCACCCTCCGGTGCCTGACGACTGAATGAGGTACATTCCATTATGAAAATTACTTACATCCAGCGTAAAAAAACGATCATTTGCTGATAAGCCGAATTCCTTTACCCGCTTGCCGGTGATGTCGGAAATAAAAAATGACACGTTCCGGTTCAGCGGTTCATGAAAAGAAATGTGAATCGATGCTGAAGCGGGATTTGGAAAAACAATAAAATCTCCATTCGATTCATTCAAATGAGTAGTAGTTTGACACCCGATATTAAATGGAGGAGAAGTAACACTTGAATATATTATTGAACCGGTACTATCGGTAAGCGTGTATCTGATATAACAATAAACCGCATTCACTGCCGCCGGTACTGTCCATTGATATGAGCCATTATCCGGTATCAAAGCAGCGATGGTATCCCATCCCACACCTCCTGATACCGACAACTCAAGAGTGACGCGGGCGTGTGTTCCCGGCAAAAGCGAGGTATTCCAATGAATCCACCGCACCGCTCCATTCGGAAAGCATTGTGCCGAATCGGGAGTTAACGCGATCAAACTGTTTGTGCCCGGTCCGTTAGTTTCCCTGAAAATTCGCAAACGGTTTACCGAACTGAATAACCCGGTGGTATATCTGCCGAACATCAACACGTCGGGCCTGCCTGATTTATCAACATCCGCTTCAAGCTACGCAGGGCGAAGCCAATAACTCCTTTTGTAAGAAAAAATAAATTACTGAATAAAATTCATATCCTCACCTTCCCCCTAAATCCCCTTGCGGCGTAGTATGATTGTGCGCCGTTGTGGTATATAAATACCGTATCATACCGGCGGTCGCCGAATATGGCTCCGCCGAGTTTGCGGATATTTGAGGGCGTTTGCAGCCACGAGGATGTTTTGAGATCGAATTCGCCAAGAGTTTGCAGGAACCATAATCATCTTCATTAAGTAGTTCTATACCCATTTTCGCAGCCATATCCATAGCACTGCCTTTTGGTTTGTTCTCTTTTCGTTCCTTCAATGCCAATCCGTCATAACAAAGACTTCGTCTTCCGGCAGGGCTTTCATGCGAGCAGTCGCAAAAAATTATTTCACCCGTTTTTTTATCTGTACCGATTACATCAGGCTCTCCACCCGTCTGTTCCATCTGCTCAATAGCCCACAGTTTTTCCGGGTTGTTCTTTAATCTTTTTTGAACCACATCCCACGATACTCCTTTATGACGTGCGGCAATCTCTGAAAAGCGTTGTGATAATATTTCAATGATAGTAGAATGTTGTTTTAGAGTTAGTTTATTTTTCATGGTTGATGGATTTTGCAGGCAGGTATAATTTTTAGTTGTTTCATGAATGAGTGCTTGTTTGACAACCTGTTTTACTCTTCACCAAAGGATTTTGTTGGTTCGCCAAAAGTATATTCAAATTAATCAAAAACTATGACAGGCATTTAGCTTTTGTATACTTTCATAAAAAATTATGGACATGAAAAAGCTTCTACCCCTCCTGTTTGTATTTTCTTTGATCGTTTCCAACTCCCGGGCTCAATTTGGTTTCCCGCTTTACTGGCAGAATTCTGGTGGGGGCTACGATCCAATAGTTTGTGGCCATGATTACATAGGGTATTGGGTTCCACCTGCATATTATAATCCTGCCTACACTTACAAATGGTTTATAAGTCAAGGAGCATGTGGTTCCCCTATTCAGGCCGATTCACTGCCTTCTATCATTTACAATGGAACCAGCTACTGTACGGTCCAATATCGTAGTGGTACCGTATGGGTAAATGCATATGATTCCAATAATCAACCAGTTGCAAATTCATTCCCCACACCTGTTGTAAATCCTGATGCAAATGGAAGCATCTGTACCAATTCATTTTATTTGTGCAACGACAGGCCAACAGTTATTTCTATGAATCAGTATGACGCATGGCAAGCAGTTCGAAGTGCATACCCAAGTGTACAGTTCAATTGGCAATTCAATGGCGTTGATATTCCCGGACAGGATGGACCACAACTTAAGCCTACAGCAGCCGGAGAGTACCGGGTCAGATTTACCACTTCTTGTGGTACCGGGTACAGTTTTCCTGTTAACATACTGACTGGGGGGCCGGGGTTTGGGCCAGCCATATCAGGTATTTCACCTATTTGTAGTGGTTCAACAACAACCCTGACTGCTTATGGCTTGAACTCTTCAATAAATAACTATCAATACCTCTGGAATACAGGTGTAACGACGCAGTCAATTTCAGCAGGCATGCCAGGCCAATACACAGTGACCATTACCAATTCCAATGGTTGTTCACAGTCAACTAATTTCAATCTGATAACCAATCAACCTGTCACACCCGTAATTACTCCCTCGGGACCTACCACATTCTGCCAGGGAACAGGCAGTTTGGTGTTAAATGGAATTGGCCAGGGACAAAATTATTATGATCAGGCCTGGTACCGTGGCCCTTTGGGAACAATAGGTTATAATTATGAAGGACAAAATACCAGCATAACACCAACAATAACCGGGACCTACTTTTTCCAGGTCAGAAACGCCTGTGGAACTTTCAATTCGGCGCCGGTTGATGTTATTATCAACCAACCCTCAATAATTCCTGTGACGCTCTCTACTCCTGGGCCAGTTGAATATTGTGGTTCGAGTTTGTTCAATCTCAACGTGAGTCCCTCCGGAACCGGGTATACATACAAATGGTACAGAGATGGTGCCTATTGGACTACTACCACTACATCTTCAATGGCCACCGGAACAGCTGGAACTTTTTATGTTGAAATAGTTGGTCCCTGCGTTTCCGGGACCTCGAATAGTCTTACTGTTACATTTGTTTCCTCAGTTCCACCAAGGCCAGGGAATATTTCTGGTCCAGCATCAGTATGTTTGAATCAGCAAGGGGTTGTTTACAGTATAGCACCTGTATCAGGAGCAAGCAGCTATTTATGGACGGTACCCACCAATGCAACAATCATTTCAGGTCAGGGTACTACATCCATAACAGTATACTTTGGAAACAAGGTGGGAAATGTAACAGTGAAGTCAGTGAATGTTTGTGGAACGAGTTCCAGTCGGAATAAAAAGATAAGCAGAATCACAGGTTGCAGGACGGCCGGACCTGATGTTGACGATATTTTACAAAATGAAGATGCAGTTGTCGTCGTTTTTCCAAATCCGGCTTCCAATCAGTTGAATATTCGAGTTAGTGAAGTGAGCTTTGAGAAAGTCAACATAATCATCCATGATATCTCAGGCAGAGTTGTATTTCAAACCGAGGAAGAATTTGATGAAGAAATATTTGAGCGTACAATCCCTGTAAACGGACTTCGTGACGGAATTTATTTACTTCGGATTTCCTCACGCTCTTGGGAAGAAGTAAGAAAAGTGATTATTCAAAAAGAGAATTATTAGAGTTTCATTAGTTAATCCCTCTGCTCTATTCTTTTCCACTTTAGTGTTCTTGTAACGGCCTCTCCTTCTGATGTGGTTGTTTCAAGCCTGATAATTAATTGGGAATTTTCAACCGTCAGGGTTCGGTATACAGTTATGCCCACATTGGAAGGATTTATTGAACCCAGCAGTGTATGGGCAACCTGGCCGGTTGTTTCATCAATTTTATAAGTCCCAAAGTAGGCATCATATCCTCCAATAGCTGAGGTGTTGTTCCGGCCGGCACCGGTTGCAATTCCAACCGAATCCAAATTCCGGTCTTTCTTCATGAATTGTGCACTAAAATAACCATGGGCATAAACCAAAACGGCCAGTGGATCTGATCCCAAAACAGGATCAGTGCGTTGTTCGCCCGTAAGGGTATAGTCTTCGAGTGAAATTAACCACCACATACCCTGGATGGAGTTTTCGAGTTTGTTAGAAGTATTTGACATGTTAGATTTTAGATGAATGACATTGAATTGGGATCCGGATCATCTGATATTTAAAGGAAATGCAGCAGGCTGGAACGGAATAAAATGAGAAGGATAGTTAAAAGAATAATTGAAATGAAACCTTATTATTCTGTTCTGAGGATTTTCTCCATCTTTTTCCCCTTAGCCAGTTCATCCACCAGCTTATCCAGATAGCGTACTTTTTGGGTCAGGGGATTTTCAAGTTCTTCAACCCGGTAACCGCAAATCACTCCGGTGATCAGACGGGCATTAGGATTTATTTTGGCTTTTTTAAAGAAGGCCTCAAAAGTGGATTTTTTATCGATTTGATCTTTGAGCGATTTATCATTAAATCCGGTTAGCCATTCAATCACCTGGTGTAATTCTTTCCTGGTGCGTCCCTTTTTCTCAACTTTGGTTACATAGTGTGGATATACCGATGCAAATGTCATTTTGGCAATACGTTCGTCGTGTTCGGGGGTGGTTTTCATGAAGGCGTTTTTATTTATGATGGTGATGGTTGTTTTTTTTATTTAAAGGAAATTGTAAACCCGAAACGAGTGGAAATTTCAGGATTGGTAATTGCCCTGAAAACCTCTTCCACTGGTTTTCGGATCATCATTTGTGTTTCTGCTATAGGTTTGTTTGAATTTTACATCACGAGACAGGTAATGATAGTATTCATTTTTAAGTTACATAAATATACAAAACGAAAAACATAACAATTGGAATAGTTATTAAAGCCAACAATTTGATATTTATTTAAGCCATATTTGTATAATCATTTGGTTGTTTTGCTTCCCATTTGTATACCCATTTGTTCGTAAACAAGATCGTTGGGTTCCCATAATTCAATTTTGTTTCCTTCAATATCCATGATGTGTACAAATTTACCATAGTCGTAAACCTGTATGTTATCAAGTACCGTTACGCTGTCGCGCTTTAGTTGCTCCACCAGAGCCTCAATGTCGGCAACACGGTAATTAATCATAAAGTCTTTGGTTGAAGGCTCAAAATATTTTGTCTTTTCACCAAAAGGGCTCCATTGCGAAAATCCCTTTTTAGTGCTGTCGGCGCCCTGGTACCATTCAAAAACAGCACCCCATTGGTTAGTATTGAGCCCGAGGTGAGCCTGATACCATTCCCTCACTTTTTTAGGTTCCCTGCATTTGAAAAAAATACCACCAATGCCGGTAACCTTTTTAAACTCCGTAGTTGGCTTTTCCGTTTCGCTCATAACAGTTTTAGAAGCAACGCCAAGGCAAAACGAAATTGTGATTACCAGAAGTAATGTGCAGGTATTTTTCATAGTAGTATAAAGTTGGGGTTAATGTGATATGTTCGGGCAATACGATCTTAGGAAAATTTAGATGGAAGAGGGAGAATGCACAAGAGGTAATAAACGGTACTTTAAGCCGACGGCTTCACCGGATATTATTTATGCCTGCTCCCTTCCGGAATGGATTAGTAGTTATTCAGCAGTAGTTGGGTCTATAATGGTTGATACCTGAGTAACAATATTTGCCGGAAATCCACCCTGTTTGGCATGTTCACGAACCATTTCTTCGTTTGGAGCAATGTATACACAATATATTTTGTCTTTTGCAACATAGCTGTGAATCCATTGGATATGTGGACCCATTTTATCCAATACTCCGCAGGAAGTTTTGGAGATACCTTTTAATTCTTCCGGCGAAAGCTTTCCTGCACCTGGAATTTCTCTTTCAATGACGTACTTTGGCATAGTAAAATATTTTTTGGTTCCTACTCATTTGGCTTTTCGGTATCGCCCCGTTTTTAATTATGGTAGCTGGTCTCCATTTGTTATTTTATTTCATCAGTGTAAAATGAAAACGATCTTAAGTTACTCATAATTTGGAACATTTAATCCAAGAATAATATCTCTTTCAGCCACATCGAGATTACCTTCTCTAATCAATTTGAGTACTCCCAATCCTCCCTTAGGAGAAGTTGAGTTAATATCATTGTCGCTGAATAAATTATCTCCCGCAAATAGAAAATCCGAAATGTAATAATATTTTCCATCCGGTTCCAGAATGGTGGCATGAATATGCGCGGGATCGGTCCGCGATGGATATACTCCAGGCATTGTCGTATAAAAGGTATAACGCCCATTTTGATCAGTTTTCATCCAGCCCCTGATGTAACCATGTCGCCTGGCCCAGCCACTGAGGTTTTCCTTTTTCGGATATATCCCATTTTTATTGGTATGATATACATAAAGAATTACATCCTTTGCCGGAGTCTTTCCATCCTGTTTATAAATTACTCCTGAAATCTTTAGCTTAGCTTCACTTTCATTAAATCCGGGCAGGGTGTCGATGGAGTGAAGATTTTTATTTCCGTACTCGAAAACAGCTTCACAGCCTTCACAGGGTCCGCCAACCAGACGTTTGGAACTGTGGTTTTGTGAACGGGCACAGGAGATAAAGCTGACTGTCAGGGTCAGGATGACTATTGAGTTTCTTAAAGCTTTCATGATGCGAATAACTAGTTGTGAAAGAAATAACTCCGGATACCCGGAATACTAAGGTAGGAATTAATCAGTTATTAAGCTGATTACTGCAGTTGCAAATTATAATTGTACTCCCGGAATTATAACTAACCAACCAGGGTGAATTTGCCTGTAGTTTTTTCAATTCCATTGATGATGATGGATACTTTATGTGCACCGGGATAAAAAGTGCGGGTGGTAATGGGTCGAAAACTGTGTCGCCGCGATATTTTTAGCTGTTCACCAGGCTCCAGTTTTCTTTCACTGATTTTAAACACTTTTTTATACTGTTTGCCATTTTTCAAAAGATAAAAAATACCATATTCTATTCTTGCCATCTGAAACTTTTTACCCGAATTGTTTATATTGAATGAAAATTCCAGATGATTTCCTGTCTTTACATTTTTAGTGTGAATGACAAACCGATCTACACTTACATCGGTACTATCAGAAAGTCCATATAGTTTTAATATTTTGGGATGCCCCTGTTTTAATAATGTCCGGCAGGCGTGTTTAATTACCGCATCGGTTTCGGAGTTGTTACCCATCCAGCTTTTGGCAATTGAGATTACCACATCGGGGTGATCTTTGGAAATATCATTGAGATTATTGGCCACGCTTCGACGAACATATTCCGATGGATCATTTTTTAATTTTTCGAGAATAGGAAGAATCGGTGTGGGATTAGATTTAAACTGTGGAAGAGCAATGGCCCAGGGAAGGCGCGGACGGGATCCCTCACTCGCCAGCCTTCGCACATGATGGCTGCTGTGCCGGCTCCAACGGTACATCTCACGCATCATTTTATCTCCATACTTTATGATAAAAGGTCTGACCGCAAACTCGCAGCTGGTGAATTGAGTAACAACCTCAAATGCTTTTACAGACGCTTCAAAATGATTAATACCGTTCTTTTCAAAGTATTCAGGAAAAAACATGAATTCAATGTTTTTACCATAAATGCCTTTTTTCCTGAAGTGTGTAATCAGGGATTTTATCTGGCTGCACGACTTTTCAAAGTCTTTTGAAAGAAACAAAGCCAGCACATGGCTGGTGTGCGACATACGTTCTTTTAGTTCTTTAGACGGCCAGCTATTATCAAAAATGAGTTTAAAGAATTTATTCCGGTTAAAGCATGGTAAAATATCTTCGGCTACATCCGCGAAAGCGGTATAAAATTCTTTTGAATAGATATCCTTTAATAAATTGCTCATAGGTGTTGACTAATACCTTGTAAAATAAAAAGTAAAAACCACTATTGGATATGATGGAAGGTAAATTTAATTCACATATTGGAATGAAGCAATTGTTCTTAAATAATCCGAATCAAAATTCATCGATTCAGCAAGTTTTAAAAGCTTCGCTGCATATTCGGGGTTAGTTCCCGAAGCTATTCCTGAGGGTAAATTATAACACTGTACAACAATGGCGTCAGCCTCCCCCTCCATAATAACCTGAACCAGCTCCGGCTTATAACCACTAACACCCGGTTCATTGTAAAGTGCTGTAACCTCCTCTTCCGGAAGTTCCATCACAATACCCCACACGCGGTCAGCAGATGATGGAAGCAGGGTGGCCCGGTCGCCAATATGTATCCGGTATCCGTTTAATACACCACGGCCAATTATTACCGGATGATATCCCTTATTTACAAGCAGGCTCCGGTCCATAAAAAGCCCGTAGAAGAATATTATTGCCATTGATTGTGAAAGTGAACGCAAAAATGTAAGCAAGAATTAAATTGGTGTAAATAGTCCACAGTGATTAAATAACATGACAATCTAAAATCCCTCTCACTATTTATTTGATCATTAAGTAAGCTTGTATAAATGAGTATGATTTTGTTTGGATGTCAATCAATTTCGACTTTTGGCTTTTACAAGACCTAACATTTTTCCAACTACTGCTGTAACAGGAAAAACGGTTTGCTGAACGAATACCGGAATATCTCCCAGGTAATATTCGCCTTTTGCCTGACGTAGTATATAACAGGCGTCAAATGGTGAGGGGTCTTTTGAGTTCCTTCTGTTACAGGCTTCAAACATTTCGGTCAACAAATATTCAATACTTATTGCAGGCGTAAAAGTAGCCTTGAATTTTATTTCTCTCCCATCAACCGAATAACAGCGGTGCAAAGTGTTTGCAGGGACTGTAAACGACTGCCCGGGTTCCAGGATTATTCTATTGTTCCCGCAGTCAAGACCGAGCCTGCCGTCAACGGCTTCAAATATTTCTGTTTGCAGTACATGGCGGTGTGCCGGTGGACCTTCGCCGCTTGCAGGCAACGAAACAAGTATTTCTGCCATGTCATTTGTTAAGTGAGTGAAAGTGATTGTTTCTCCGGTTGCTTTTAGTTCGATAGTCTTATTCATAAACAAATAGTTAAATCCGTTATCCTATTTGAGAATCAATAAATAAGGATATGATATCCAATCGTATAAAGGAAGCTGAATTCCGTTACACAAATTTTCCAAATTATTGCCAATTTAAATATTTGTACGGAGCATTTCAATGTCATAATGCCCCGGATTTTTAATTAACTTTTCAAAGTTTGAATTCTACTTTCCCGGCTCTGTCTTGTTGAACATATACCGGGCAATTTTCCATTCCCCATTCACTTTTTCAAATACGAAAAGCTCCCTGTTTGCTTCAGGAATGGTTTCATTGGTTGCGCGAATAAGTGTAGTTCCTTTTGAACTGGTTACTGCAAAAGCCATATCACCTTCCACCTGAATCTCTTCTATAAAGAATTCGATGTTTAACTGGATTTGAGAGAAAACATACTCATAGGATTTCAGGATTCCTTCTGAACCAATTCCTGATGGGGCTTCGGTCGGCATAAAAACTCCGTCCTTTGTATAATGAGATTGCGCCAATTTGGCATCGGATGTATTCAATGACTTTTCATATTCACTTAGCAGAGTTTCTATTTTTTGTTTTTCTTGCTTTTCCATAATCTCTTTGTTTTCAGTTGAACTATTTGTTGAATCCTGAATGCTGGTTTCATTGCAGGAAGCCATAATTGTAATGGCGATTGCTGCTATTAAGATTCTGTTCATTTTAATTTGCGTTTAATTTGATCCATTCGCTGAGTGAAGTAAATGGTTCGGTTGAAATATCTTTAGCCATTTGAATTTTGGGGTCTGAATTTGGTCCCATATAAGTGTAATGTTCGAAATATGCCAGCATTTGAGCAATTTCCCCAGCTCCTTCAAAAAATCCTGAAAACACCTCTGTTGGCACCTGGTTGAAACTGTACTCTTTACCGTTATCGTTGAAAGTCTTCAGTATATCATTGAAGCTGTTTAGCTCTGTAGCCAAGGCCAGGTAACTTCCATTACCAGCTTTTTCAGGTTTTAAGAATGCTCCTGCTACCACTTTGCCTAAATCATTGACGTCTGCCATGTGAATGACTTTTTTTGCAGGATCAACAGGCAGGGTCCAACCCATGGAACCATCCTGTTGGGGATGAGCCCCCATCATTCCGGTTAAATTCTGAAAGTAAAATGGAGGCTGAACAAAAGTGTGGTATTCGAATCCGGCATCTTTTACAACCTCATCTACTTTGGCTTTACCGGTAAAATGAGGGACATCAAACTTTCCATTGCTTATCTTTTCAACATTTGGAAGTGTTGACCAGACAAAATGTTTTACCCCTGCGTTTTTTGCCGCCTGAACAGCTGTTTTCCCCTGGGCCAGTTCATCCGCACCTTCCCAGAAATTAGTTACCACAAAAACGCCATAAACATCTTTTAAGGCACGGGTTAATGATTCAAGGTCTGTTAAATCACCATGTACTGCTTCATCAGCTTTGCCCTGATATTTATCAGGGTTTCGGGTAATGGCTCTTACTTTAAATGAACCTTCTTTAATTAAGGCATTCACCACACCTTTACCTTGGGATCCTGTGGCTCCTATTACTGCTATTATTTTATTCTTCATTGACATATAGTTTTAAAAATTATACGTCAAAGATGGGCAATATGATCCGATTGCACCTATAAGCTATCTTAAGAAATGACCTTAAGACAGATTAAGATTTTGCTATCTTCTTCCGTATGCTGCTTAAAAATTCGGGTGTTACACCCAGGTAGGATGCTATTTGTACATTGGATATCCTGTTGAAGAAATGCGGGTAACGTTCCACAAAATCAAGGTACCGCTCTTCAGCTGTTGAGCTGATGTTCTGCAAAATCCTGTTCTGGAGACTTACAATGGCATTTTCAGCCAACACCCTAAATATCCGGTTGAATTTTGGATATTCTAAATATAGTTTCAACTGATCTTCTTTTGCACATTGAAGAATAACCGAGTTCTCCATACTTTCAATGTAAAGCCTGCTCGGTTTCGCTGAATGGAAACTGCCAATATCACCAATCCACCAGTTCTCAATGGCAAATTGCAAATTATGCTCTTTACCTTTTTCGTCCACCATATACATTCTGAAGCATCCTTCAACAACGAATGTGTTATGCTTACAAATGTCGCCCTCCTGAAGAATAAATTGCCTTCGCCTGATTCTTCTTTCTGTAAACACCTTATTGATAAATTCCTGTTCTTCCTCATTCAACGGGAGAAATTGATTGAAATAATTTATAAGGGGGTTAGCGGACATTGCGAATCGCTGATATATATGACTACGGGATAAATTATTTCGGGCGGGTTTTTGGTTTAGGCTTATATGCCGATTCATATTTTTCAATCCACTGCTTCACACTTATCTTTTTCATCAGCTGGCCTATGAGTTTGTAGGGTATATCATCAAATTTTTTAAACCTGATACAACTTTTACCCATGTCGAGCTTTTGTTTGCTGTGCTTTGGGTATTCAGATACGAACCACTTCAGCAACTCCGGATCAGCGTAAATTCCCATGTGGTAAAAGTTAATGGAGTTTTTCTGAGAAGCAATTCCTGCGAAGGGAAGAGGTTCGCTGGGTTTACAATGATATCCGTCGGGATAAATGGTATGGGGAACCACGTAACCCAGTCCGCCATAACTGATGGCCGGCTCAAAGCCTTTGGGCAGGTTTTTTACAATTATATCGTGTAATTTGTTAAATGGTTCTGCGCGGTCTTCGGGCAGACTGATCAGAATTTCTTTTACGGTTTTTCCGGTTGCTTTCATAGTATGAAAAATTTAATTTGTAATAGGAATAATTCAAACGCATTATAATAAGTTAAAGATACAACTCCATCTTCATGTTTGCCCGGCCATAGTGACCATGCTCCAGTTGGGTTTCAATGAATCCAAATCTCTCATAAAGATGAACAGCTGGCTTCAAAAGGGTATTGGTATACAGTACCAGCTTTTTTATTTCCTTTAATCGGGCCTCTGAAATACAATGTTGAAGTAAAAATTTACCAACTCCCTTGCCCTGGTGGTTTTCGGTAACGGCCATTTTCCCAAGTTTATAAACATCGCCGGGATACCGTATGAGTGAAGCGGTTCCAACAATTTCATCATTCAGCTTTACATAATAGATAAAACCTCCTTTGTTGATGATGTGTTCCTGCGGGTCTCCCAGTGAAACCATATCACTCTGTTCCAGCTGAAAATACTTTTCCAACCATTCGTAATTCAGAGTTTTGATATAATATTTCAGCTCCGGACTATATTCAACAATTTCCAGTTCTTTGCCGGATGAAAATTTTGGAGCTGACATATTAACCCGAAATCACAGTGTTAAAAAATATTGCTTCACTTTTTGAGTGGCTCATTTTTATTTTATGCTGTCTAAAACTGCCTGACTGTCGTTAACGATATTTGTAACAACTTCTTCAACAGGAAAATAATTCTTGTTGTTTTGCTCTATGGTTTTCTTCAGGTTGGCCAGGTTGGTTTCTTCCTGCCCACTAATAGTGCCTGCCAGCAAAGCCATAATGGATTTTGAAAAAACGCCATTCCCACTTGCGGTACTGTAAGAGTTGATTTTGGTTTTTCCATCCACGGGAGTCATGGTCAGTTTATAATCCATATCCATAAAGTCGGATGTAAAGGTCATTGAAATCGATTCATTGGGAACAATTTCGGTTATTGTCTCCCGGATGACCATCTGTTCACCGTTATTGTCGAAGTGAATATCCGACACAGCACCAACGGTACCGGGGGTACCGCTTACCGGTTCAGACTTTTGGTACCCAATCAGCCAGTCACCCATTTTTTCTTCGTCCTGTATAACCGCCCAGGACTCAGCTACCGGCTTATCGACCATGATTTCACAATCATACGACACTTCGGGTTTAACAAAGCCGATGGCTATGAAAATAACAACAAGGACTGCGATGGTTACAAGGATGTATTTCAGGATTTTCATAGGCTTGTTTATTTATGGTTATTAGTATTAAAGGGTCTGATGATCAAGCTTGTGAGGCGTAGAGTCACATTAAACCGTGACAGGTTGGTAAAACTATGAAAAATGCCGGTCATTTAGAAATACAGCCGCCAGATTTACACAGCATGATCAGAATCGACTGAACTCACGGTTTAAGCTGATATCTCACACACGCCTTTAAATGAAAAGACACCACTCTTTAACCGAAGATATGTTCTAAATTATTATTATAGTGCCGACAAACGAAGCCATAAAAAACGCCGAAAAGCGAGGTGGATTATTTTCATACAATATAAGGATTGTCTGCTTATTAACTCGAATAATCTAATAGCATTACTGGAAAAGTTTCAGAAGTCGAATTACAATTCAGATAGTGACCATGTTTTCATCTAATGCTTTATTTCACATTTGCAGAATGGTGTTGTGTTTAAATATGTGGCGGTGTAGGAATACAAACCGTCAACATGCCACTACTGCTTATGGATTAAATAAATGCTTGATTAAAACTTTAACCGATAGTTTTATTAAGCCTTTGTTATTGGCTGTTATTTTTTCCCAAAATTTATGATTTAATTTATAATTAGTGAATAAACAGTATTTTCATATTGCAGACAAGCTCATGGGTAATAACTTTTAGAAAGTAAGTGCCAGGCGTATGTGACACAAGACTTATCGGCAGTATGTGATTATTCAGAACTTTCTCCTTTTGAATTATTTTTCCAGATAGATCATAAACCTCGATAGTTGCATGATCGATGATGTGACCAAAGTTTATCCAAACCAAACCGTTAGTTGGATTTGGGTAAACAGCTACGTCCATATTGTTTGATGGCGATAAAATTGCTCCTGAGGTTAAATAATTTATATTCATTTGCCACGAACAGCCAAATGAATCAATAACGGTGAGAGCATATAATCCGGGAACAGGATTTTGAAGAGTATCTGAATTCCCACTAATTGGTCCGGACCATGTAAACCAGTAGGGGGGATGACCGCCAGATACGATAGCAATGAGGCTGTTGCTTGCTATATTTATTGTTCCTCCCATTGCCTGCACTGTATCAAATACACTATAAAAACCTTTAGCAAGTGAACTTCCTGCAGTTTTTAAATGATTAATAGTATAATCGTTGTTTCCAGTAAGTCCCATTGGTTCTGATGTTGGTTCGAAAGTGAATGCTATTGAGGCGAATGATTTCCTAAACCAGTTTGCTGCCGTTTTAATGTTGCTGACCCCATTTCCCTGAATGTAATTTTGATAAGAAGATGAATTAATTGGAGAACTAAAATCTGCCCCAGCTACTGCTTGAACATATTGCAATGCTTTGGTTATTTGCCATTGAGGGACTGAGGAGGAGTTTGTATAACCCCACCAATAGTATGGTATGTTGCTGCCGGCATTGGAATGTATATCAATCGACCAGTTTACTTTCTGTCCCGTCTCATGCCATATTACTGGTCGTATACTGTCAATTTCAGGAGTCCCTCCAAGCATCAGGGAATCTTCCCACTCTCTGTTCAATCCTTGTCCTAATGCATTCTGCCCTGAACCCATATAAACTCCATCGGGATTAAGCATCGGATAAATATAGAAATGAAAATTGCGTCTTAAAAATTCGGCTGTACTATCAGTTGAATATAACAAATAATCTGTCAACCCTTCAATAAAATAACCATTAATATTTTCAACTGGGTGTTGCCGGCACGTTATTACCACATTGGTTTTGTAGCATTCTGAGTAGGCTGTATCCGTTATCTGGTAGCCATAAATGTTTCTGCCCTGATAGGACAATGCCTTTATACCGAAATTAAGAAGATATTGATTCCCTGAAATACCTGAAAGATATTGTTGTAAATCGGAATAGGTGTATGGATACCAATAGGCAATATAAACAGTATCTTTTGTAAATGAAGTCAGGTTATAAAAGTGATAATAGTCTACATTCTGAGCTTTGTAGGCCGTATCGAAGAAATTCCAGGAACTATCACCTTCATACCTGTATACCATATTGTGGTAGGGGCGAAGTTGGTATCCGGATGAATCAAATATCTTAAAAGAAGGGCTCTGATTTAGGGCATTCGTAATGCGAAAATGTAAATTAGTAATGGGCCATAAGTTATATGATGAGTTGTGAACAAACACAGTATCCAATCGACCATTTTCAAAGTTATCATCAAAAGTGACCTGAGCTTTTGAACTTCCCGGGGATATCCAAATCAATAAAAAAAAGCAAACAAATCGCATCAAATTAATTATCCTGAATGATAATTTGTGGATTCGGTACATAGCAAATAGTTTCAGAGACCTCAAATTCATTGGCTAGTATTACTCATTCATATGAAATTGCTATAAAGCTATAAATTTATAGCTCAAAGGACTTATAAATTTAAGCCAAAATTTCGATTTGTTCAAGAATTCTGGGTTTAGTTAATAATTCTCGTTTATCAGTTTCCTCCGGTTTATTTGATATGACTATGTGAGATGTGGTTGTCACGGAGATTCCGCCAGCAGCTAATGGCCAGCCGACCTTTATTACCTACTGATCTCCATTGATATCTGTGCGTAGGTCGGTTTCAATAAAAAGGCCGGCTGGCGATACATTGGCTGTTAGTGGCCGTTAAGTTTTCAGCTAATAATTTTTTTGAGGTCTTCAATCATTACTGGCAAATAATCGTTTTTGATATTCCACACTATCTAAAAATCGATTCCAAAATAATCATGAACGATTCTGTTTCTAAACCCACGAATTCTTCACCAGTCTATTTGTGGATTGTCTTTTTTGAATTGTTCAGGAAGTCAATTTGCGGCCTCCCCAATTATTTCAAAATTTCTTACAACGGCATCCTTTGTCTTATCGTCGGTCAAAAACTGATCAAAAGAGAAGCCATTGATATAAATGAGAATCTTGTTTCCACTTTCAATAATATCCTCAATAAGCAATTTTGGTGACCGGTCAGACATAGATTAAGTCGTTCTGTATTTGTAAAAAATATTGAGGTCGGATGGCATTTTTGGAGACGAGGTCAACCTTACGATGGATCTTTGTTTCAATGAAATCGGCAAGGTCAACAAACTCAATACCAATACATTTAGAAAATTCTACCAGTAAATCGACATAACTGGATTCCTCAGAAAAGTCGTCTCTGACTGCTGAGCCAAATATGCCCAGACTAGCAATGGCAAATCGTTTGACCAACTCAGGCTTGATTTCACGAAGCATATTTAATATTTCAGTATTATTTACCATACAACAAAATTAAAACAAAAAGTGATTAATAGCCACTAACGTCAGTTCGTGCAATAACCCGATTTAAGATTCCTATTACAATCCGTAACCCTGGCTATACGGACTAAAAAAGAAAATTTAAATTTCTGCTGATATACACGGTAGCCGTTTATGAATACTAAAAGTAATAAAAAAAGTGATTTCAGCCAACTTTTCAACTTTTGGCTTTCAAAATATTTATAACCCTCAAAATATTGCATTTTAAGGATTTCCGATTTAACTCTCCCAAAGGTGTACGTCGTCAAACCAAAGTGAACTTTTCAAGGGTAGATATTTTGGACACTT
>CAZPKJ010000021.1:0-19496 GCA_964587075.1 uncultured Flavobacteriaceae bacterium
ACCTGCTTCCCGAATTCACCGTTTTACAAAATGTAATGCTGCCCGGATTAAAACTGGGAAGAGTTACCGAAGAACAGCTCGAACATCAGGCACTCAACCATCTTAAAACATTAGGCATTGCCAACCAGGCACTCAAAAAAGCAAATAAACTTTCAGGTGGCGAAAAGCAGCGGGTTGCCATTGCACGTGCACTTATTAATAACCCCATGATAATTATGGGAGATGAACCAACCGGAAATCTCGACAGCAAAAACAGCGATATCGTTTTTAATATCTTCAAAGAAATTTCTGCCGTTCTAAAACAGTCGCTGCTCATTGTTACTCACGATGAGGATTTTGCCGCAAAAGCTGACAGAAATATTATAATGGACGATGGCAGTATTTACAGGGGAGTTTGAATGTTGATATGAGATTCTGGGGGGCTTTTTTCTATATTTGCTCAGCTATGTATTATCAAAAGGGCGCTTTTATCAGAACCTGTTGCTATTCAATTGTTTTGTGGCTTTTCCTGCCCGCCACATCTTTGTCGCAACAAACGAATCAGGTTATAACCGGAGTGGCCCGGGAGGATTTATTCAGCGATATGGTGGATCAGGAAGGAATGTTTTTCTTACCACCCCCTCTTCCCGACAAGGGACAATCTACCGCTATTACCATTTATAATAAACAGTTTCAGGCTGCCAAAACAGCAAAGGAGTTTGACAAGGCGGCACAGGCAACTGTTAATGCCGCATGGGTAAACATTCTGGATGGCGACTATGAAAGTGCCCTGTCGCATTTGCAACAGGCCTTTGATGTGTTGCAGGATAACCAAATATCGAAAGCACATGTGAAATTACTTGCCGGTTTTGTACAATACAAAACACTTAACTATACACAGGCTGTTGCCGAATTTGAACAAGCGAGGACGCTTTTTAAAAGCACCGGCAATCCCGTTGAACAAGCTTTCGCGGATGCTTATACCGGCCAATGTTACCTTGCGGCGAAGGACGTGATGAGGGCGAAATCATATTTTAAATCGGCCTTAAAAATTTTCAGCGAAAACCAAATCAAGAGTATCGAAGCACGTATATCGGTTCAGCTTGCCGAAACAGCAATCCGCGAAAACCAGCCCGACGAAGCAAAACGATTGTTAAATGCAGCATTAACCATTTTTAAAAACGAAAACAACCCTAATGGACAGGCTCTCGTTCACCGTAACTTTGGTATTCTAAAATTTAAAAGCGGCGCTTACCACGAAGCCGTATCGGAGTTCAGGGCAAGCCTGGGCCTGTCGCCGCAGCTTTCTGTATCAAAATTATTAAAAGATACTTATCTGAAATTGTTCATGATTTCATCCATATCGGGTGATCATGAAAAATCGAATGACCTGAATATTATTTATGTTCAATTACGCGATTCTATTGATGACGTTGAACGCTCGCGTATATTAAACAGTCAGCTTACCCGCCGCGACCTCATGGAAAAAGAGGCCATAACTGCTATGCTACGAAAGGAAGGAGATATCGATTTCGAAAACCTGACAACCGAAGAGCTGGAGAAAAACAGGAGCTTGCTCGAGGAAGAAATTGACCGTTTGGAAAAAGAAAAAATTATTGAAGATTTAAACATCGCCAAAAGATTGTCGGACCAGGCTAATCTCGAACGTGAAGAAAAAATCAGGCAGCTCACACAACAAAAATACCAGCAGGAACTTTTGCTTTCACAAAAAGAACTTGAGGTTAGCGAAGGTAATGCTGTCAGGAATATATTGCTTACTGCATCGGTTTTCCTGGTAATAATCGGCTTCCTGCTTTTTACCAGGTACCGGAATCAAAAACGGTCGCACCAACAACTTGATAAAGCATATCAGGAATTATCCGAGACTCATCACAAGCTGGTAGCCGCGCAGGAACAACTGGTTCATGCCCAAAAAATGGCATCGCTTGGCCAGCTAACCGCCGGTATCGCCCATGAAATTCAAAACCCGCTGAACTTTGTAAATAACTTCGCCGAACTATCGGTTGAACTGCTCGAAGAGCTTAAAACTGCCGGAGACGAAAGAGATGAAATAATTGGCAGTCTCATTGCCAACCTGCAAAAAATTAATACGCACGGTAAGCGGGCCGACAAGATTGTGAAGGGCATGCTTATTCATTCGCGGACCGGACAGGTTGATAAAAATCCGGCTGACCTCAATAAAATGATTGATGAGTTGCTTGAGCTGTCGTATCACGGAAACCGGTCTCGCGATAAAACGTTCACGGCTGAAATCATCAAACACTTCGACCAAAACCTCCCGGAGGTAAATATGGTTATGCAGGATATCAGCAGGGTATTGATTAACCTCTTTAATAATGCCTTCTTTGCAGTTGGCGAACGGGTAAAAATGAATGAGCCGGGATATACAGCAAGGGTTGGTGTAAGTACAAAACAGGAGGGAAGCCGGGTAATCATAAAAATAAGGGATAACGGAACCGGAATCCCGGCCAATATAAGAGACAAAATATTTGACCCCTTCTTTACTACCAAACCATCCGGCGAAGGTACCGGTTTGGGTTTATCACTCAGTTACGATATTGTCACCAAGGGCCACCATGGAACTATTAATGTGAATTCCGAAAAAAATAATTTTACCGAATTCACAATTACTCTGCCCATCAAATAGCACATGCATCCGATTAGTATATTTAACAATTTAAAATTCCGTTCAAACCAAGCCACATGTTAACCGACCTCACATTTCTCAAAACATTTTCGTCCAACGATCCGGTAAAAATTGCCAAATATGTAAACCTTTACCTTAAAGCTGCCGCTCCCGCTATGGAGCAGATGAAGTCGCAGGCCAGTGCCGGCGACTGGAAGTCGCTCAAAACCTCGGCACATAGCATGAAAACGCAGTTGAAGTATATGGGTATCGCTACCGGGGTCGATCTGGCTCTTTTCATTGAAACCAGTGCCGGTGAGGGTACCAATCTTCATGAAATTCCGGCAAAACTGACTCAATTGGAAGAAATTGTAACCCGGTCGGCAGCCGAACTCCGGGAGGCCCTTGCCGCACTTTGAAAATCCAAAGTATTCTTTTATCATTGCACTTTATTCCAATCACCTGCACAACATGGCTGAATCAAGAAAAAAAATTTTTATTGTAGACGATGATCCCGTTCTCGCTGAAATGCTAAAGGATCATCTTGCCAAAATGACCAATTATGAAATAAGCGTCTTTGAAACAGGCGAAGATTGCCTGCAGAAAATGAGCCAAAAGCCGGGAATTGTTTTCCTTGACTTTTACCTCAATTCGGTAAACCGCGATGCTATGAACGGCCTTGAGGTACTGCAGGAAATAAAGCAACAGGATCCCGAAGCGGAAGTGGTTATTTTATCGGGTCAGGATAAAATTGAAGTAGCTGTAAAAACCATGCAATACGGCGCCTTCGATTATATTGTAAAAGGCGAAAGTTCTTTCTACCGGGCCGAAAAAGCTGTTTTTAATATTTACCGGTACAGGAAACTGCAGGGGAACGCCAGTAAATATAAGAATCTGTCTATTTGGCTTGCTATCGGCTTTGCCGCACTGGCTATGCTGGTGATGTGGTTACAAATGTCGGGCAAGATAAAAGATTTGCCGGGCTGGGTTTAAGTATCTGTTCCTGGTTGTGCCTGAAGCACTCACTTGCCGGCCTTTTCCGATTGTAATGCCAGGTAACCTGCCACATATTTGCCTATCATATCAAATTCGAGGTTAACCACCGTACCTTCACGGAACTTTTTGAAGTTGGTATGTTCAAAAGTATACGGAATAACAGCTACGCTGAAAGTTCCATAACCTGAATCGACGACAGTAAGGCTGACACCGTTTACACAAACGGATCCTTTCGTTACAGTAAAAAAATTTTCATCCGGTTCATACCCGAAACGGAACAACCAGCTCCCTCCCTGTTCTTCGATTGCTTTACATACCCCAACAGTATCTATATGACCCTGTACCAGGTGACCATCAACCCGTCCACCCAAAACCATACTTCGTTCAAGATTTATCAGGTCGCCGGTACTCAACAAGCCCAGGTTTGTTTTTCGCAACGTTTCGGAAATAGCAGTTACCTGGTACGATGATCCGTTTACCGAAGTTACCGTCAGGCAAGCTCCGTTATGCGACACACTTTGGTCGATACGCAGTTCACCCGCAAACGGACATGATACGGTAATATGTAAATTCCCGGCCTCAGGCTCCAGCGAAGTTACCTTACCAAACGCTTCAATGATTCCGGTGAACATTAAAAATATTATTTGTTGTAATTGCTGCCGCTGCGTAAAAGCTGAATATGGCCTTTCAGTTCACGGCTTTTAATTCCACTTAAGAAAATTTCATTTATAACGCAAAAATAATAATAAACACCGTCGGGCAAATCGTCTCCGGTATTGTCTGTTTTCCCATTCCAGTTAATATCGGGATCTTTGGATTCGAATACCTGTAACCCCCAACGGTTAAAAATACGAATATCAATACCTGAAACATAACGGTACGGGAATGGGTGAAACAGGTCGTTGAACCCATTGCCATCGGGTGTAAAAATATTAGGCAGTTCGTAATAAGGGCAATTATCAACACAAACCGTTGATCCTCTCTCCCCTTCATTTCCATTGGTATCAACCGCGGTTACATAATAACAGCCCGCAACCGAAAACTCATTGGTATAATAAAACGAATTTGTGTTGGGATCGCTGACAGTTGTGAGTAAATTAAACGGGCCTCCGGCTGAAGCGGAATAATAGATATTATACGAACCAACATCATCCGCGCAAAGCGAATCGGGAATGTTCCAAGTTAATTCTATTTCCCTTGTTATACAGTTAAACTGTATTGTATCCGTTGCCAGGGCACATGGAGGTACGTTATCAAAGGGCGTGGCACAAACTTCCTGCGAATTGTTAATGATTGGGTCTACATACCCGGGACCTGTATAACGGCCAACACTTTGAATAAAATAACAATACTCCTGGCCGTTAGTCAAACCGGTATCCTGATAACTGGTTGTTGTTGAGAAACCAACAGAATCATACGTAGCTCCATTAAACCGGTAAACGGTATAGTACTGATTCGGCCATGGCACATTCAGGTTCCAGCTCAGGTCAAGCCTCTCGTCTGTTTCTGAAACTGACAGGTAAATGGAACTCGCTTTCTGCGATGACCCTACAAGCTCCGGTGTAGCGTTAACCGTTGCATACAAATCGATTCGATAGGTATAGGCATTCGTGACCGTATTCAGATTGTTATCGGTAAACAATGTATCATTTAAATCGAAAAGGGTTCCTGCCAAAGTAAAGCTGGTTGCACCAATGCCTGTAGCCCGCATTACGCGATACTCGTGCGGGGGAGGATACTGAGCCAGATCGAGGTCAGTCGGTTTGCTCCACGCCACATACATGGTACCGGTATTGGTGTCGGTTGACGTAACACTAACATTGGTTATTACCGGCAAATCCTTCTTCAGTGTTTCACAAACTTCAACCGACGCATAACTTTCGGCCCCATCGGCGAAGTTAGCTATAATCATATAGCAGTATTCGGTACCTGCTGAAAGCCCGGCACCGTTATTATTATCGAGATACGACGTGTTGGCGATTCCGTTTACCGAAGCAATTTTAACATACCCCGTATAGGCCGGAACACCTGTTTCGCACGGGCCGGGTACAAATCCGAAAAATCCCGACCGCCTGTAAATGGTATATCCTGTTGCCTGGGGGCAGATGCTCTGATCCCATCCAACCTGCATTGAATTTCCTGCAGGTACAGCGGTAGGATTTTGAGGAGCAGGAGCCACAACGGTTATCCTTACGGTTTCCAGATCGACCAGATTAACAAAAGGATCGTTGTCTTCGGCTTTAAAAACCATCTGATATGGTTGACGACGTACATGATCGCAATCGGTTTGCCATTCAAATAACTGGCTTACAGATCCGGTTCCTGAAACAGGCTGGTTGAATTGAGCCGGCGAAACCTGTAGCGTGAGTGGTGCGCCGGTTGCAGTCAGCACAATCACATTTCCCGAATTTACATCGGTAGCCGTAACATTAAAATTTATCATATCACCAGCCGTTACGCATTTATCAGCAATGGAGGCTATATCTGGTGCAATATTATTATTGGGATTATTGCACAATATGGTTATTTGCATATCCCGCTCAACAAATCCTATAAGCACACCGTTACGCCACTCTTTAATCAGAAACGCCACATTGTACTCGCCGCAGATAGTAGGTGTATCCCATATAAGATCACCCGTAACGGCATTCAGGGTAAATGAACTGGATGCTGTTGGATAGGAGTATCCGGGGATGCTAAGTCCGCCTGCGCCTTTACAAAATATCAATTCGTACGATAAGCTGTCGCCATCGGGGTCGAATGCATTGGGGTTATGAATAAAAACCTGGTTAATTACACCATCATCGATAGGTGGTTGCAAAAGTTGTGGCGAATTATTAAACCCAAGAAATGCGGAAATGATAAGTTGCGTTTCAACATAAAAAGGAACATTGATGGAGTTGGGAATGTTTATTACGCCGCCATTTCTGTTGGGGTCTTCAAAATACATTTTGTACACCGAAGGCCCCGGATAGGTGTGGTAACCGATATAAATATTTCTTCTTATATCACTTCCCGGACCGCCAAAGTCATCCTGAAAAGAGGTTCGCGGTAAAATGGAACTTGAGCCATCACCCCAGAACAGTTCCAGTTCGGGCCGGTCGGCAGGCGACGAAGTTTTGGTGTATGTTGTAATGGTTGCTTTATAAAAAAACTGCGTGATTTGCTCATAGGTTATCTCCCCGGCCCTGTTATGGGTTGCCATCGACACTGCTGACGATATCATCATCAGAATAAAAAGTATGGCGGATATGAGTTGTTGCACGTTGCGCATTCGGTAACCTTTTTGTGTTGGAAAATTTTATTCCTTTCTAATACTCTATTAATTGTTGTTCCATGATTTCGGGCAGGTCGCGGAAACCATACTGTTGGTTGCGGAGCCTGGGTTCAAATCCTGCCTCTCTGATGGCATCCTGTATTCCCCGGCTGGTGAAACGGTGTGGCGCACCTGCAGCTGAAACTACATTCTCTTCAATCATAATGGAACCAAAATCATTCGCTCCTGCGTGAAGACAAACCTGGGCGATTGCTTTGCCAACGGTGAGCCACGAGGCCTGTATGTTATCGATGTTAGGCAACATTATTCTGCTCAGCGCTATCATTCGTATGTATTCTTCGCCCGACACTTCATTTCTGATGCCTTTCACTTTTTTTAAAATGGTGTCCTCGTCCTGAAACGGCCATGGGATAAATGCAATAAATCCTTTAGCATCCTCCGGCTTTTCGGCCTGAACCCCGCGGATCCAAACCAGGTGTTCGAAACGTTCATCGATCGTTTCAATGTGCCCCATCATCATGGTTGCCGAAGTGGTTATGTTAAGTTTGTGGGCGGCCCGCATCACATCCAGCCACTCGCGGCCGGTACATTTGCCTTTTGATATCATACGACGAACACGGTCGTTTAGTATTTCGGCACCTGCTCCGGGCAATGAATCAAGCCCCGATTCTTTTAATGCTTTCAGCACTTCGGTGTGCGTTGATTTTTCCAGTTTGGTGATATGAGCCACTTCGGGAGGACCCAGGGCATGTAACTTTAAAGAGGGAAAGCGCTGCTTCAGTTCACGAAACAAACCGGTATAAAAGGAAAGCCCCAGGTCGGGATGATGACCTCCCTGGAGAAGCAACTGATCACCACCATAACGGAACATCTCCGTTATTTTTTCCTCATACTGAGCTAACGTGGTTATGTACGATTCGGCATGGCCCGGAATTCTGTAAAAATTGCAGAACTTACAGTTAGCAATACAAACATTGGTTGTATTTACATTCCGGTCGATGATCCAGGTTACAACATTATCCGGCTTGCGCTGCTTCCGCATTTCGTTGCCAACATACATTAGCTCAGGTGTTGATGCATTGTAATACAGGAACTTACCTTCTTCCGCAGAGAGAAAATCCCCATTTAAAGCCGACTTTAACAAAGCCCCGGTATTCATAATCATCCAACTATCTTTATAATCACGTCAAAGTTAAACATTTATGGGGCATGAATGGTTTGTATTACCTATCTCATTACCAATGAATACTTTGATATGAGTGCGGGTTTGACTAATTTCAGCCGCTCAAAATATTTCCAATTAATGAACACAACTATCCGTAAAGCAGGTAAGGCAGGCAACAACGATAACCTGGTTATATTTACTACCAGTGAATCCGCTTTTAACAACAATTTTTTTTCCAAAACCGAAATGGATTTTGTGAAGTCGGAAATTAAGAAAAAAACTAAACTTATTACTGTTAACCAGTACAAACGTTATGTTTTTTTACAGATTGTTGACACGGATAAAAAGGAGCCTTATCAGATCTGGGAAATGATTCGCAAGGCAGGCGACCAAATGGTAACTGCGCTTAACAAAATTAAAGTTTCCGGAACAACGGTAATTTCGGACGAAAAAGCCGAACTTATTTTACCTTTTCTCGAAGGAATGATTCTTGGAAATTATCAGTTCCTTAAATACAAATCGGATAAGTCAAGAAATTCCCTTTCAAAAATTCAGGTGGTTGCCAAAACTATTTCAAACGACAACCTGACCGAACTTACCCATGTATGCGAGTCGGTTTACCATGCACGCGACCTGGTTAATGAACCCTTAATTTCGCTTGGCGCGACTGATTTAGCCAATTCCTTTAAATCTTTTGGCAAAAAGGGGAAGTTCAAGGTAACGGTATTCAACAAGACTAAAATAAAATCATTGAAAATGGGTGGCCTGCTGGCTGTAAATTCAGGAAGTGTTGATCCGCCAACATTTACTATCATGGAATGGAAGCCTCGTAAAGCCGTGAATAAAAAACCGGTTATCCTGGTAGGTAAAGGGGTTGTATACGATACCGGAGGACTGAGTCTGAAGCCTACTGCTAACAGCATGGACTATATGAAATCGGACATGGCCGGCGCCGCTGTTGTCGGAGGTGCCATATATGCCATTGCTTCACAAAAGCTCCCGGTTCACGTTATTGCCCTGGTACCGGCTACCGATAACCGGCCCGATGGAAATGCCTACACACCCGGAGATGTCATAACTATGATGAGTGGATTGAAAGTAGAAGTTTTAAACACCGACGCCGAGGGAAGGATGATATTAGCCGATGCGTTGCATTATGCCAAACGCTACAAGCCCGGGCTGGTCATGGAATTTTCTACGCTTACCGGCGCCGCGGCTGCAGCAATCGGCCATTTCGGAATGGTTTGTATGGGTAACTGTGATTCCGGTATTAAGAATAAAATGAACAGCAGCGGACGTAATGTGTACGAGCGGCTGGTTGAATTCCCTTTTTGGGAAGAGTATGATGATCTAATTAAGTCGGATATTGCCGATATAAAAAATGTAGGCGGCCCTGCAGGCGGAGCAATCACGGCAGGCCGGTTCTTAAATAAATTTGTTGAATATCCGTACATGCATTTTGATATTGCCGGTCCGTCGTTCAGTAAATCGAACGACAGTTACCGTGGCAAAAACGGAACCGGGGTTGGCGTACGTTTTATTTATGACTTTATTAAGTCGCTTGCGCGAGATAAAAAATAATTTTTAGTGTTGTTAATTTTCAAAACCCAATATGAGCAATCATCCTGAAAGCGAAATAAAAGTTGTTGTGGGCATCACCATTGGCGATATCAATGGCGTGGGCCCCGAAATTATTATTAAAACTTTCGAAGATAACCGGATGCATCAGGTTTGTACCCCGGTAATATATGGCTCAGCAAAAACCCTTTCATACCATAAAAAAATTCTGAACAACAACGAGTTTAATTTTACTACTATTCACAACATCGGTGAAACCAATCATAAACGTACCAATGTTATCAACTGCTGGGAAGAAGAAATTAAATTTGAAATCGGCAAGCCTACCCCTGATGGTGGCAAGTACGCATTCGCGGCACTCCAGGCAGCATGTAAAGATTTAAGCGAAGGCAATATTGATGTGCTGGTAACCGCGCCTATCGACAAAAAAACCATGCAGCAGGATGGCTTTCGTTTCCCCGGCCATACCGAATACCTTGCCCAACAATTTAATGCCCCCGATTTTTTGATGATGCTGGTAAGTGACCGTTTGCGTGTTGCTACGGTAACCGGGCATGTCCCTGTAAAAAATGTGGCAACCGAATTAACTCAGGAAAAAATTATTTCAAAAATTAAAGTGATGCACCATTCGCTTAAGCGCGATTTTGGTATTCGTAAACCAAGGATTGCGGTGCTTGGTCTCAATCCGCATTCGGGCGACAGCGGCTTAATTGGAAGTGAGGAGCAGGATATAATTTCTCCTGCTATTAAAACTGTTTTTGAACAGGGCATGATGGTTTACGGGCCTTATGGTGCCGATGGATTCTTTGGCTCATCGAATTTTAAAAATTTCGACGGTATTCTTGCCATGTATCACGACCAAGGACTGGTGCCATTCAAAGCTATTTCATTTGAAACAGGAGTAAATTTTACTGCCGGATTGCCTGTTGTACGAACTTCGCCCGATCATGGAACAGGGTATGATATTGCGGGAAAAAATATTGCCTCCGAAGATTCACTGCGAAGCGCTATTTATATGGCATGCGACATTTTTAACAATCGCCAGGTTTATGATGAGGTAACCGCCAACCCCCTCAAGTTTTCGAAACTGGGAGGCGACAGGTAGTTTCCCAAAAGCATTAAGCCATTACTGGCATTTACCCTGTAAAACCATTTTAAAGATATATTTTCTTCAGGTTCACATTCGGTACATTTTGGTTAACTATGCTAACTGGCAACGGGTATCTTGGGCCTGCAGGTGCCTGTGCACAACTATATTTTAATGGTTTCCCGATACAGATGCCTGTGTTAAGCATACTGTTCAGCAAAAAATATATTATTGTTACAAACTATTTACTTCATTCATGCGTTTTCAAAAAACGCAACAGCTTGTCAATGAAAATCCTCTTAACTGTTTTGATTGCATTCCTTGTTTTCTCTCCCGGATTCAGCCAGGGTAAGTATGAGGTTATCGACCGGGCTGCTATATCTACAAAAGCCAATAATCTGGAAACCCTTCACCTCAATCTTACCAAAAATTTACTTACGGATGAGGAAAAAGTGCGTTCATTTTTTATGTGGATAACTGAGAATATCCGATATGATGTTCAGTCGTGGGTTGGCCGTTCGTCGGATTGGGAAAAACAGGAGCCTGAAAATGTTTTAAAATATGGAAGGGCCGTTTGTCATGGTTACTCGGCACTTTTGCAGGAACTATGCCTGCGGTCGGGTATAAAAAGCCATCTGGTTTCGGGTTATACCAAAAGGAATAACATATTCAATTCCGAAGGTCATACATGGAACATGGTTTTCATCAATGACATGTGGCGGGCCATTGACGCAACCTGGGGTGCCGGAGGAGTTGCCGGCGACAGAAAGTTTATTAAACAACGGGATGAAAAATACTTTTTAAGTAACCCGCATGAATTTCTTTCAGACCACTATCCGTTCGACCCCATGTGGCAGCTTCAATATTCACCGGTGAAATTAACAGAATATAAAAAGCCCTCGTGGAAAACGGGAACAATATCCCCGCAAGGGAATTTTAACTTTAAGGATACCATTACTGCCTGGGAACAGCTCGATTCACTGAATCGTCAATTAAATTCGGCTCACCGAATGGTAAACATGAATCCGGGTGACATTAATTCAAAAATGGAACTGTCGCGCGCGCAACTAAACATGGCCGACAGTGAGCTTCATAAAGGGAACACGCTTTTGTCGGAGTTATATCATGTAAACGGAAAAAATCAAAAAATCCTTTCCGGTGGCAGCATTGCCGAATCGAAAGCGAAGCTTGAAGTTGTTTTGCGGCATTATGAAAAAGCGGATTCCGTTTACAAAACCGTTAACATTTATAATCAGGCGGACCGCAGCGGGCTTGAAAATGCACGAAAAGTTTTGCGGCACAACATGGAAGTGATAAAGCAGGAGCGGGAAAGGTTATCGACTGGACGTTAAAGATATTATAGCTATTTTTGCCCGCGTTCTTCCATTTATTTATGACCCCATACTTTACCTCTCTTACGCGAACTTTTTGGATTGTATTGGGATTCATTTTTGTAGGCATTGGGATTATTGGATATGTTACACCCCTAATGCCCGGGTTGGTATTTTTTTTAATTGCTACTTTTTGCTTTGCCAAGGGATCGCGTAAGTTCCTCAGGTTAATTATAAGTAATAAGTATGTTGGCCAGCAAATTCTCGATTTTAAAAGAGGCAAAGGCATGACGGTTCAAACTAAAATTATCGCCATAAGCATGATGCTGGTGAGTATGTTTATCAGTGCTTTTTACCTCGTAAAAATCTATTGGGTAAAATGGGCCATTTGTATTACCGCTGCCGTTGTGGTAGTGATAATATTGATGCAAAAAACTAAAAAGGCCTGATAATCAAAGTGCTGTATTTTTTATTTCTTCCCTTATTACATGTAACTTTGCATCCCTTCAATCGGGGGTCGTGTCAAAAAATGGTTAATAAAACCAATGGATACGATCGTTTAGCTGTATTTACCTTATTTCGCAAAAAACAAACAATCTCATGAAAAGTGTTGCACTTATCCGTTTTCTGATTCCAACATTTGTTGTATTATTTTCGACCAACAGTATGTTGCGCGCGCAAAACTGCATTGAAATTAAAAGTATTTTAGTAGATGCCTGTGGTGCCCCTGAAGGGGAAAATGAAATGGTTCGTTTTGATGTAGGATCGCTCCCCCTGAACGTTTCGGCAATTTCGGTTACGTGGCCCAACAACCCTTTTCTGGGATTATGTCAAAATGCAACTACCGCTTCTATTGTTTCAACTATTAATTCGAACATACAGGGTTGTGGTTCGGTAAGTGAGCCTGTGGGAGGTGTGCTGCCGGCTAATTCAAAAGTCTTGCTGCTTACAAGTGTTAACATCAATACAACCGCAAATACTTTTGAAAACCTGAATGAAAACCTGATTGTATTGTTTCAGTGCGCAGGCAACACATCCGGACATTTTGCCAACTATAATACCATTCCGGGATTACGTACACTGGTGATTGGGTTTACCGGGCCGGGGGGTTGTACCGATACTGTTACCTACGACCGGACACTTCTCGTGAATCAGTTTGGCGCTATAGGCGGATTTACTTTCGAGAATGATGGTGCCTTTGTTGACTTTTCAGCATCCGGTACTCCAACATATATGAATTATGGATGCCAGGTGCTTTCATCAGGATTTGCTCTCACCGGAGGTCCTGACGTGGGGATTTGTCCGGGCGGCCCCCAAACAGCTGCACTAAACGGATCGGGCCTGAACCTGGCAGGCAACCCTTCATGGTCGGGTGGCACCGGCAGTTTTAATCCTAATAATGCACTGAATACGGTTTACACACCAGGCCCGGGAGAAACAGGAATTGTTAATTTAACCATTACTGCCAACGGCCCCTGTAATTCAACCATAACGGATACCGTACGTGTGAATATTGTAACATCATTGCCTTCGGTATTTGTAAGTGTAGGCATCGATGGTGTATTTTCATCCAGTTTCACCGACCCGGGTTATTTCTATAACTGGTATCCCGATGGCTCCACTACAGCCATTCCCGGAGCATTCAGCCCCACCTTTACGCCAAGTATTAACGGTTGCTACTATATGGTTTTATCGACGGTTGGCGGCTGTACCGTGCAATCGAACACCGCCTGCATCACCAATGTTGGTATTGATGAACCAGGATTCAATTCTGTTCTGTCCGTATTAAATAATCCGGGACATTCTCCTGCTTTTATCCTGAAAGGAAACTCTCCTGCAGGATTGGTTTTACTCGAAATACATGATGTATCAGGGAAGATACTAAGCAGAAATGAATATAATATCCGCGAAAGCGTTACTGAAATATTTCCCGACTGGAGCGACCTGAATGCAGGTATATACCTGGTGAGGATCAGCAATAAAAACTTTAGTACCGAAACCAAAGCCATAGTTATTAAATAACCAGTTAACCTCATCGCACCCCGTATTTGCAAATATTTAAACCCCGTTCATGCTCCATCAAAAAAGATTCATAGCCCTGTTGCTCATTGCTGTGATATGGTTTTCATGCAGCCAACGTAATAGTCCCAATAAAACAACCTTCGACTCGCTGGGCGTTATTGAAGGAAAATGGGTGATGCAGTTTGACGGATCGTCGGTTATGGAACAATGGGTTAAAGTAAACGATACTTTATACAGCGGTAAAAGCTATGAAATTACCGGCTCCGACACCGTGGTAACTGAAACCATTTCGCTGGTATGCAACGAAAGCGGAATTTATTATATTCCTGCCGTTATGGATCAGAACGACGGGCTGCCGGTATCATTTCGCTTAACAGGCTCAGAACAGGAAAAATTTGTATTTGAAAATCCGGAGCACGATTTCCCTACTGCCATTACTTACGAGTTTTTACCCGGTAATGCGCTTAAAGCTTCCGTTTCGGGAATGATTCAAGGTGAATTGCGTTCACTTGATTTTGATTACGTGAGGGCCGATTAAAGTCCCGGTATTCCCCGTACGATAAATTTCTATTTGCGATAACTTTTTGTTGTTATCAAAACCACGCCCCCGGTAGCATCGCCAAATTGCGCCGGAATACCGCCGGTAATAATGGTAATTTCAGCGATGGCGCTGTTAGGAAGCGAAAAACCTCCTGTCATTCGGATTCCATCCACAACATACAAAGTTGCGTTATCTCTTGATCCCCTGACGTTAACGGAGCCATTTTCTTCACGCTGAAAAACACCGGCTGCCGATGCAATCTGATCACGGATGTCGCGGGTGGCTGCATGTTTGATATCTTCCGATGAAAGTGTTGTCATGGTTGATGTTACTCCCGGATCTACCATAGGTGGCTCCCATGTAATATCAACTACAGGCAATTCATTGTTGGGTTCAAGTGCAAAATTCAGGTACGTTATTTTCTCGGCACTCACCGCTACCTCCTTTATGGGCTGAGGCTTATATAAAACGTAAGATGATTCGAGATCGTACAAACCCGCTGTAAGTGGTTTGATTTTGTATTCACCCATTGAATTGGTGGTAGTTCCCTTCAGTGTTCCCGCAACGCGCCATGCAACTGTTGCGCCTTCGAGGGGCAACCCGGTTTTCTTATCCGTTACAATGCCGCGAATTTCGCCGAATTGCGAAAATCCCGGCATTACAAATGTTAATGCTAAACTTAAAATTAACAGCAGCGTTTTCATAGGCTTCCTGGTTTAATTGTTTGATGGATTGAAATTATATTTTATAACTTAAACTGGTATCCCATATGGTATTTTACACAGCACATACCGTGCTCAATATCGCCATGATTAATAAAGCCGAAAATGCGGCGATCCATAATCTTGTTTGTGGTTTCATGATGAGGCCATGTTTGACAGTTGGATGATGAACCACCATACATTCCATAATACTCACATAAATATTTCCACCCCCAGAATTTCGGCGGAAGGGAACAATTTTTGATACTTTTATGGAAACCTGGATCTGACTGCATCTTAATATCACAACATTGAATAAGCGCCTATGTGGCTGATTGGAAAAAGTAATTATAACGAACTGGACGACAGCAGGTTGATAAACCTTTACAAGGTTAAGGGCGATCAAAAGGCAGTGGGTGCATTGTTTGAAAGATACTCACACCTGGTATTCGGCGTATGTATGAAGTACCTCAAAAACGCCGACGACAGCAAGGATGCCACCTTAAATATTTTCGAGAAACTATTAGGGGATCTTAAAAAGTTTGAGGTTGAAAAATTCAGCAACTGGATCCACAGCGTAGCAAGAAATTATTGCCTGATGCAGTTGCGTAACCGAAAGGCTATGATATATACCGACGACGAAAGCATGCCCGACATGGATGTACTTGTGGAAAAATACCAGCCGATGCATCATGTTGATGAGTCGAAGCTCGAAACACAATTGCAACTGCTTGACTCGGCCATTGAATCACTCAATGAAGAACAGCGGATATGCATTGATTTATTCTACCTGAAAAAATACTGTTACCAGGATGTTGCCGAAATATCGGGATTTAGTATGAATGAAGTAAAAAGTTATATTCAGAACGGAAAGCGTAATCTGAAAATTTACATGTTGAAAAGAAGCCATGAACTCTCCAATTAAGAAAGAAATATTTACTGAAACAGGGTGCATCCGCCAGGAATTGCTTCGGCAATATTGTGAAGGCAAAATAAATGCATCGGGGAAATATGAAGTTGAAAAGCACCTTATTGATTGCAAGTTGTGCAGTGATGCCTTAGAAGGAATGGCTCTTATATCCGATTATTCCATAATTGACCAGGTAAAATCTGAAATCCCATCCCTTTTAAAGGGCCAAAGCGGAACACCACCGGTACGGTACCTTGCTGCAGCTGCTTCCATAGCCGCACTGGTTTTTGTTTCGTACCTCGCCTACCGGCAGTTCTCGGATGTAAAAGATGAACGGCTGGCTACACACAACGCGTTACCGGTTCCGGAAAATATGATTGCCGGCGAACAGGAAGTCCAACTTCAGCAAAATGCTTTTGCCGGGGATTCACAGCAGAAAGCTTTACCGGAAAACCGAATAACAACCGTTAGTCCAGGCCAAAACAACCCCCTGCCATCTGCATCTGTAAATAAAGATATGATGCCGGCAAAGGAGGAGCAGCCTGCGGTAACAGCTACAGGGAATACTGAATCCGTTTTATTATCGCGGGATGCAGAGGTGGAAGATGCCATAAGCCATGATGCACAATCAGCACCTGCCGCTTCACAAGTTGATGAAGTAACCATAAGTTCATCGGGGTTGAAAAACAGGTCATCGGAGCTTTCAAACATAACTTATATCAGCAATTTAAAAGTTGTAGATTACTCTAATGAGGGTGCGGCCAAAAATGCAAAGCCTTCACCATCATCAGGCACGCCGAGCAAATATCAGAACCGTGCAAAAAAAGCGGAAGCAGAAGCGGATGAGGCAAAATCGGGTATGGTGGTTGAACGAAACGTGAATTACCTTCAACTGCTGGCAAGCCCCATGGAGTATTACAACCTGGGTAAATATGAGGAGGCTATCCGTGGATTTGATGAGATTTTAAACGTTAATCCAACCGATCAAAATGCACGTTTTTATAAAGGAATGTCTAAATACCATTTAAAAGAATTCAACAACGCCATAGAGTTGCTGCGTCCAACTTACACCAATCCAGCGAATACATTCTCGGAAGAAGCGGGATTTTATCTTGCAAAATCATATCTGGCAACAGGTAAAAAAAACCTGGCAATGGATTTATTCCATAAAATTGAAAACGCGAAAGGGTTTTACTCAAGGCAGGCAGAAATGGAATTAAAGAAACTCCGTTAGATACAGCCTGCATCAGGCTTTCAATTTTTAATAAAATGCTTTAATGCTTCTGTAAGTTCATCCGGTTTATTAGTTCCCAGTAGAATTTTTTTACCATTCTTTAATTCTAGCTGTAATCCCATATTACCGGAAACATTAAACGCCCTTCCCTTGCCGAAAAAACCCGTTATCCGTATTCCCCAGCCGCCATATTCCAGAAGCGGATTATACTTACGTACGCAGGCTCTTGAAATTTCATCCCACTTTAGCGTTCTGGTCCTGAAGTGAAATGGGGTGAATTTATAATGTACCCCATCTTCATCAATCCTGCTATCGAGGTGTGAAAGCGCGAAAATTGCAATTACCGATACCATACCTGTTACTGCAATGAGCAGCTGGACATGGGTTATATTATTTTTTTCATCAATACCCTCCTGCCAAAGGGACGACAAAATAAGATAGCCTAAAAAAACAGCAAAGCCAACCAACATCAGCCAGATCCACCATTGCCGGAAGTATTGACGTTCTCGAAATACCATACTGCTTTTCATTTTTAATATTAATTAAACATTAATCCGGGTTATAACAACCTCCGCAATTTTTGTCCTCACCGGTTTACCCAAACGGAAGCACAACACATAAGCGCTGAGATTTAAAATAAATAAAACTCCTGCTATAATGAAACTGCTTTAAGCATACATAAATTCCTCTTTCATATTTCGATATATTCGGTGCGGTTACTTGTTGTAAATTTTTATTAAGTTAGGGTCCCTTTCCTGCAATTTAATTTCAGACAGCCGGGATTCCGCTTTCTTTCGGACTTTTTCTTTTTCAAAGTCCTCTCTTTCATTTAATGCCGGCGGGGTGTTTCCTGCAGGTGTGTCATTGCGTTTATCTTTACTTTTTCCATATGATTTACTCAGTTCGCTTAATGTTTGCGATGCCGATAATCTAACAAACCATTGCGGGTGGCTGAAACCAATCCCGGATATAGTTTCAATTCCTTTTAATGCATTCTCAGGACTGCAATTCATCAGAAATTTACCATACTGCTGAACCGCGGTATATTTTGAAAACCCTGAACTTTCATTCAAAGCATTTGTCATGAACAAAAACTGGTCATCATTTCCATGTTTAACATAAAATGAAGAAACCATACTTCGTATGTTTTCATTCGGATCATGTTCAAGAGTGCCTATTACCTGCAAGCCATCGCTTACGTCAGACTCGAGCATATAGTTTATAGCAGCTTTCATCACTTTATACGAAGAATCCTTCACCAGGCTTTTAATGATTGTTTTGACTGAATTATCAGCGGGCCATTTTTCAGCCAGAGTGGTCAGCGATTTTGAACGCACTTCACTGCTGGCATCACCGGTAGCCATTGCAATCAGTTTATTTTTCATCCACTCAGGCTCAGCCGATACAAGCGGGTCGCAGTTTTTAATAACCAGTTCCCTGATGCTCCAGTGGGAGTCGTTAAGCGCCTGCTTTATAATTTCGGCCTCGGGTGTACCTGTTTTAAAATCCTTGAGTTTAACTACGGCTTCATAACGGTCAAGGTAAAGTGGTGCGTAACGGTACATGTTTATCCACGCTTCGGATGAATGATTATCGGTTTTGGTACAAAGCAGCATTTTACGCGCATCGAAGTTTACCAAATAGGGCTTTGAAGGTACTTTAAATTCAAACTCTTCATTCTGGTTCACCAGGGTAACACGATGCCTCTCAACACCGGATGGCAGGTAAATATCAATATCCACCGGCAATTTGTACAATGGGGTAGTTTCAAAACTTTGTTGCTGCTGAACTTTTACCAGTTGCCTGTTATTTATCTCATCATATTCATAATCGATCCTCAGTGAAGGGTGTCCTTTATCGAAGAACCACTGATTAAAGAACCAGTTCATGTCTTCGCCCGTAATGTCGTAGACGAAAAGATCTTGCGTGATAATCGTGTCGCCTTCCATGCCCATCACCTCGGTGATGTGCGTGATGCGACGCGAGCCATCTCGCAAACGCGCGGCTTGCACGACAATATCGATCGAC
>CAZPKJ010000021.1:19506-27006 GCA_964587075.1 uncultured Flavobacteriaceae bacterium
TTCTGATCCAGATAATACTTTAATGCGGCGAAAAAGGCTTCATCGCCGGTATACATCCGTAACATATGCAGTACCCTTCCTCCTTTTTCATACGAATGGCGGTCAAACACTTCCTCCTGCCGGTTGTAATCGAACCGTACAATATTAACCTGTTTGTTCCGGGCTTCCCTTAAATATCCGTTCAGGTCATTCATCCCGGTCCAGTCGGCTTCATCTTTTCCGTACTTATATTCGGCCCACAAATACTCTCCATAAGTTGCAAATGATTCGTTCAGGGCAATATTTGCCCACGATTCACAGGTTACCAGGTCACCAAACCACTGATGAAACAATTCGTGTGCAACAATGTCATCATTTCTGGCATCCATCAGGGCGCGCCGGTCCTTTTGAACGAATTCACCAAAAAGACTGGCCGAGGTATTCTCCATGGCTCCCGAAACATAATCGCGGACTACAACCTGCGCATACTTGTCCCACGGATAATCGACACCGGTAATTTTTGAAAAAAAGTCTAACATCTCGGGTGTATGGGCGAAAATATTTCTGGCGTACGGTTCAAACTGCGGCTCCACATAATAACTTACTTCTTTCCCCTTCCACATATCCGTTACCACCGAAAACTTTCCGATAGCCATCATGAACAGATAAGGTGCATGAGGTAACGGCTGACTCCAATAGTCGGTGCGGGTGCCATTTGAAGTATTGACAATGGAGCTTAGGAGTTTCCCGTTGCTTAAAGTAACAAAAGCAGTATCAATGGTAATATAAATTTCCTGCGAAGTTTTTTGATTTGGGCGGTCGATGGTAGGAAACCAGACTGAACTGGCCTGTGTTTCGCCTTGTGTCCAGATTTGTTGCGGCTTGTTGGGGTCACTTCCCCTGGCATTTATAAAATACAGCCCTTTGTCGCTCATAATGGCCGCGCTTCCTCCTTTGGGAAGTAATTCGGGAAGGGATACATAATCGATATAAACCGTAATGGTATCTTTCCTGGTAAACATCCTGTCGAACGTAATGCAAATACTGTCATTGCGGTATTCGTATGCCAGTTCGGTGAGCGAGTCTCCCGACTTTAACTTAACTTCATTCAACTGCATGCCCCTTGCATCGAGAAACAGTTTATCGGTTGCATAAAAATGCGGCTTAAGAGTGATCTCAGCGGTACCGATGAGCGCGCTTTGTTCCCAATCGAAAGAAACGAACAGCTTTGTATGAATCAAATCATGGCTTCTTGAAGGTTCAGGATTATACACAGCGGCTTTACGGTTCGATTGAACCTCCGGGGTGGTGTTTGATATTCCGGCCGTGTTACCCATACGGGATGGCGCACAACTTGTAAAGTACATCATAGGAATAACCAGTGAAGTGAGTCCTAAAAATAATTTCCGAAAACCTGTTGTCATATTGATCGCGTTGATAAGAATTGGCGTTGACTGTGAGTGCAGTTACTAAAGTACCATTGTCAGGAGTCTGATTATTCGCCGGGTACTACCGGAACATGGAAGTTCAAAAATAGTATATGATTTAAAATAATGCATACATTCGGAAATATTAAAAAAGCAGGCGTCCCAGGTCATAAAAGAAATTCCCTTTTATTAACGGTATGCCCAGGCTTTCGCCGAGATTATATCCCTTATCAAGGTATTCGTTAGCTATGGGGTACCTGGGGGCAAACTTGTAAACTGAACGTACTCCGGCCAGCTTGTACATGATCATGCAATTTAATCCTCCGGTAAGCAGCCCCAATGCACCACCGACAAGCACCGGAAGCTGGAAATAAAACGGAAGCATTATTGCGCCCCACAACATGAATACAACTTTCATGGTTTTGCCAATTCCATGAAAGTAAAATGCGGTACGGCTTCTTGGTATCAGCAATGTATGATTTTTCATTTGTTCGCTTATGCGGAATGGTGTTTCGATTCCGGGAAAAGTATAGTGAAGGGTTAATTTTACGGGCCTTCCATCGGCCGGCGAATTCATGGTAAAATGACATTTGTTACGCTTAACCTGTACATGAACCGGTTCCGAATTAAACTCTTTGTCGGCAATGCGTATGAAGGCTCTTGAAATGGTTAAGTTCCCCGTTACTAACGGACATACCATATAGGTAAACGTTGTTTCCTTTAACTGGTAACCTTCGTGCAAAACCATTCTGTGTGAAACATACGGAGGTCCGGTAAGAAAAAAATTGCTGAACGAGGGCTTACGAAACACCCTTCCACGTCCGGTATAAGTAAATATAACAGCCATCTCATCGAATTGCCGCACTTCGTTTTCTAAAATACGTACGTAAAAATAATGATGTGCTTCGGATGACTCGGACACTGATGACGATAAATTTACAAAGATGCCCGAATCGTAGCGGGTTTTCAAAAAAGGATCCGATAAAATCCGGTAAGCCTCCTGTACCTCTTTAAACAACTCTTCCGAAGCAGGGTCATCGGGGTTATGGTCGGGATGAAGCAGCTGTGCTTTTGACCGCCATGCTTTGCGAATGGTCTTCTGATCGGAGTCGCGTACAATACCCAATATTTGATAATAATTCTTCAATATCACGAATTTATGATTTTCCCGCTTTTCCTTTATATAAAATCCGTAATTTTCAACTTGAAAAATAATTTACCTGTAATTTTGTACAGACATAATTTATAATTCATAAATTTCTGAATATGTTTGAAAATAAGGAGAATCGAACCGAACTGGAAGCTCTTGGCGAGTTTGGACTGATAAAACACCTTTCGGGGCGCATTACCCATAAAAACCCCTTAACGGTAAAAGGGATCGGCGACGATTGCGCAGTTATTGACAGGGGTTCCATTTATGAAGTGATTACAACCGATATGCTTCTGGAGGGAATTCATTTCGACCTCACTTACTGCCCTATGAAGCACCTGGGGTATAAATCGGTGATGGTTAACCTCAGCGATATATATGCCATGAACGCAACACCTACGCACATTGTTGTTGCACTGGGCCTATCAAACCGCTTTTCGCAGGAAGCTGTTGAGGAGTTGTATGAGGGCATGTTGCTGGCATGCGAGCGTTGCGGCATTGACATTATTGGAGGCGATACCTCTTCCAGTAAATCGGGACTGGTAATTTCTATCACTGCGGTTGGCCATGCCCGACCAGATCAAATAGTTTACAGAAGCGGAGCCAGGGAACACGATTTGATTTGCGTAAGCGGTGACCTGGGGGCAGCTTACATGGGGTTACAGATTCTAAACCGCGAAAAACAAATATTTCTCGATAACCCCGAAATTCAACCCGACCTGAGTGGGGCCGATTATATTGTTGAGAGGCAGTTAAAACCCGAAGCCCGTAAAGATATTATTGAAGCTTTACAATTGCATGGCGTTATGCCAACTTCCATGATTGATATTTCCGACGGACTTGCATCGGAGCTTTTTCACATATGCACTGCTTCAAATACCGGGTGCCGGATATATGAAGAAAAAATACCCCTGGATGTACAAACGGTTGGTATGGCTGAAGAGTTCCAGATGAATCCTACTGTGGCGGCGTTGAGTGGTGGCGAGGATTATGAATTGCTGTTTACCATCAATCAGTCGGATTTTGAAAAGGTGAAATCCATAAAAAACATACACTTTATCGGGCACATTACCTCCGAAAACTCAGGTCTGGCACTCATTGACAAATCCGATCATGAAACACCGCTCAGGGCGCAGGGATGGGATGGACTGAAATGAGTCGTATTCAAAACGGGCAAGCCGGTAACCGGGTAGAAAACTGTTCTTCGGGAATTAATGAAGGATAACGCCGAAGTTGCTTTAAAAAAATTTCCGCGTACCGTGAATTCAATCTGTACAGTTTCTTTTCGTAATCGGATGTTATTCCACCGTAACCGACTTTGCCAGGTTGCGGGGCTGATCAACATTACATCCGCGCAGTACAGCAATGTGGTATGAAAGCAGCTGAAGGGGTATTACAGCAACCAGTGGTATCAGCAACTCATCGGTTTCGGGGATTTCAATAACATGGTCGGCGATTTTCTTCACTTCGATATCGCCTTCCGTTACAACGGCAATAATAATTCCTTTCCGTGCTTTCACTTCCTGGATATTACTGACCACCTTTTCATATGAACTGTTCTTGGTTGCTATCACAACAACCGGCATCTCGGCATCGATAAGTGCAATGGGGCCATGTTTCATTTCAGCAGCAGGATAACCTTCGGCGTGAATATATGAAATCTCCTTTAGCTTCAATGCTCCTTCGAGGGCTACAGGAAATCCGTATCCCCTTCCAAGGTATAAAACATTCCTTGAGTTTTTGAATTTTTCGGCTAGTTTCTGAATGATTCCATCCGACTTGAGCGCATGTTCAACCTTTGCGGGAATACTTTCCAGTTCGTTCAGTAATCCGTGAAAACGTGATTCGGTAATAGTACCGCGTTTACGCGCAATTTGCAAAGCAAGTAAAGTAAGTACGGTTACCTGTGCAGTAAACGCCTTGGTTGATGCCACTCCGATTTCGGGACCGGCATGCGTATACGAGCCGGCGTGAGTTGCCCGCGGGATGCTGGATCCAACTACGTTGCAGATTCCGAAAATAGTAGCTCCCTTTGATTTGGCGAGCTCAATGGCCGCCAGGGTATCGGCTGTTTCACCCGATTGTGAAATTGCAATAACCACATCCTCTTCGCTTATGATAGGATTACGGTACCTGAATTCGGAGGCATACTCAACCTCAACCGGAATTCTTGCAAGGTCTTCAATCAGATACTCCCCAACCAGGCCCGCGTGCCACGAGGTTCCGCATCCAACTATGATTACTCTTTTGGCGTTGATAAACTTATTCTCATACTCACCCAGTCCGCCTAAACGCAGGCGCCGGTTTTTCGCATCAATCCTGCCGCGCATACTGTCCCATATGGATCGCGGCTGCTCATAAATTTCTTTGAGCATGAAGTGTTCGTATCCGCCCTTTTCAAGCATCTCGAGCTGCATTTCGAGCTCTTGGACATATGGGATTTTTATTTGATTCTCGATGGTTTTGACTGTAAGCTGACCGTCTGAAATAATTGCTACTTCACCATCGTTCAGGTACGCCACATTTTTTGTGTATTCAATAATGGGGGTCGCGTCGGATGCGACAAAAAATTCATCCTTACCCAATCCTAAAACTATCGGACTGCCTTTCCGCGCGGCTATAAGCTTAAGGGGGTCTTTTTTTGAAATAACTACTATGGCGTACGCGCCTATTACTTCGCTCAAAGCCAGCCGAACAGCCTCTTCAAGCTCAACATGCAGGTTATCGGACACATCCTCTATGAGGTGAATAAGCACTTCGGTGTCGGTGTCGCTCGAAAACGTATGTCCACGGTTCGTTAATTCGGTTTTAATCGATGAATAATTTTCAATGATTCCGTTATGAATAATGGCAAAGTTCTTTGACTCTGAATAATGCGGGTGGGCATTACGGTCGTTTGGTTCTCCATGGGTTGCCCAGCGTGTGTGTCCCATACCCATTGTACCCGAAACATCTTTCCCTTTGGTGAACTCGGCCAGGTCGGAAACCTTTCCAGCTTTTTTATAAACATGAAGTCCGTTATTCATGAGGGCAATGCCGGCACTGTCGTAACCCCTGTACTCAAGGCGCTGAAGGCCTTTCATGATAATGGGGTATGCCTGGCGATGACCGATATACGCTACGATTCCACACATGTTGATTAATTGAGTTTTGAATATGTAATTCTGAGCCGGATACTGCCTCCCGGATCGGTTAGCCCGGGGATTACCGTTCGAAATGCATTTACCGAACCACCGCTCGAAATAAGGCTTAAACCATAATCGACCGCCGTTCGGCCCGACACTAACTGCTGAACATACCTGCCAATATTAAATTTGTAGTTTTTGTCGGCAGTGGTATATGAACCTCCGTAATAATTGATAGACTCAAGCAGGTCGGGGATCAGGGCTTCCTTGCCGGCCGAATCAACCCCAAACACCAATAGGTTTTGATGATTGGCATATGTAGTGCTTTCAATAACCGGTATAACCAATTCCGCCTTATTGATGGCTACCGGGCCATTCAGAGCAAAATTCAACAGGTGTGGAAACTTGAGTCGTACTTTAACTCCCGACATCGACTGAATGTACAAACGGTTATTCCCGGAAACGGGGAAAGTATTTCCAAATTCCGCTACCGTGTAATCGTGTCCCATCCTGTTAAAGCGAGGACAACCTGAATTAATTTCGAAATAAGCCGCCTGTTGAGTTGACCCCGAACTGTTGGTATAATAAAAGGTGAGTTTGGATGTGGTAGCGAGCAAATTGAATGACATGATAACACCCTGTCCGGCCGCAGTAACATCGGCAGTCCTGACATGAATTCCTTTAAAGTAACTGATGAACGCGTTATTATCAATAAAGTTTGCGTTGCCTGCATTGAGAAAACTGTTTCCAAACGCATCGTCTAAACGAAGTCGCAGATGTGGGGCACGCAGCGCGCCACTTACCATAACACTGTCTTTGGGTCTCACATCAACCGTTCCCGAAAACAGCATTTGACCCAGCATCAATTCATCATTGGTATAATAATTAGAATCGATGACCATGCTCTCTTCGGTTTGAAAAACCTCCATCTGCATGGGTGTAAGCGTGTCGCCGTAAAAATCGGCATAAGTTAAGGTAAGGACCACCGAATCGAGCACCGGGTTGGTCCCAAATGTGAAGTTTGTATTGTTATTGGGAAGCCTGATCTGCGAATAAAAAGAAGCTCTGGAGAGTCCGAATACCGGATCTGTATAACTCCCGGCAAGGTTGAAAGAGGCAACGGCTTCATCACTGCGAAGCGAATCTTCGGCTATGGTTACAGCCTCAACGGTAATGGTATCGGTAAAAAACACACCGGGAATATCGCTTTGTGGTAAAACTTCAAAACCTACGGAATCGGGTTCAGAACAAGATACAAACATAAGCCCGCCTGATATAAAGGCGGGCACTATCCATTTCATAGGGCTATTCATCCTGCAAAAGTAAGAAGATAATCATGTAAATAACGGCTAATTGAGTCAGCTATTACAAGTAGAAAAAAAGTTATGCAGGCCGTTTGTGAACTATCCGGCAAGCACCGAATCGTTAACCATCAACTCATCATAAAAACTATTGTAGTTTTCGATATAATCGTCGGCGGCCTGGAATCCCAGGAAAGGCTTGTTTTGCTTTTTGATATGCGTTTTAATTTCGGGGCGGAGCGTTTCGCTGCCTTGAATTACCGCGTCGGCTTTTGAAATGGCATTGAGGGTGATACTGTTCCAGTTGGCGGTTTTAAGGTCCTTCACATCCGAAGCGGTCATTCCTTCCATCATCAGTTTGGAGGTATACTTATCTCCGAATGTTTCTTCAAAATGGTCGTCGTAAACCGAGTAAACCACCTGCGAATCCTTAAATATAGGGTCTTCACGGTAACTTGTCTTTATAAACAGGGGAATCAAACTCGTCATCCAGCCATGGCAATGTATAATATCGGGGC
>CAZPKJ010000022.1:0-26771 GCA_964587075.1 uncultured Flavobacteriaceae bacterium
TTACAAAATAAAAAAATGAAAAAGCCTCCTTACAAGAGGCCTTTTCATTTACTTCTCAAAACAAACCAAATCAAATTTCTACACCAAGATTTTTCAGATTCCGAAGGGAGTTAGTTTTTACATTTTCGGGTGGATTCAACGACAGCGATTTTTTAAAATATTTTATCGCCATATCCTTTTCTCCCGTGGCCATGTATGCTTCACCGAGGCTGTCGTGGCAATTTGCATCCTTAGGATTTCGCTTAACATTCAGTTGAAATATTTCAATGGCTTTATCCATGTTTCCCGCGTTCATCAATTGGTAGCCCATGGTATTTAACTGTCCGATATCGGCCATGGCAGCGGCTTCATCCACCATTTTATTACTGGCAGCTTTATCACCTTTTTGCAACAGCAGCTGGGATTTTACGGCAAGGTTTTGCACATTTTTATTCATGGCAATCGACTTATCAATCCAATGCAATGCTTCCTCCAGGTTAACTTTATTGTTCATACAAAATTGGGCGGCGCTCATATACCCCTGCCATGAGAAACCGGCTGTTGACCGCAACTCATTTCGAATATTCGCAAGCGTGGTTGCGTTTACATCCACTGAAATCTTGACCGGGAAACGTTTCTTTTCCCAGTCGAGAGCGAGTACCGTTGCGCCGGGCTCAAGGTCGGAAAAGGAATAAGTGAGTAATTTTGTAAATGGGTTATCCTGTGTTTTGATATCGACGCGTAACGCATCCTCACTTTCTTCATAGAAATAACTTCCCCACGATGAACTGTTGTTCGAAAATATTACTGTTGCTGTATTATCTTTATTTACGGCAATATGAAAACCATAGGATCCCGCTTTAAGAGGTTTTCCTTCAACTTTTACATCGTGAGTAAATGAAACCACGGTATTTTCATTTGCTCCTGCACGCCATGGAATGGGTTTGCCATTTCCAAATCCGTCGATATTGAATCCATAAGGAACAAGCGTACCCCAAATTTTTCCGGTACGGTCGTTACCCTGCCTGTCGGTAACGGATGGACGAGAATATTTAACGGTTATTCCTGTAAGGCCAACGGTTTGTGTGACTTCGGCCATTTGACTTACATCGCGTGGCACCGTAACCGTTTGAGCGGACAATTTATTTTGTAATACCAGTAATGAAATTAAGACTACTATTAAAAAGGGTTGTTTAAGTTTTTTCATGATTTGTGATTTAAGAGGTCAGTTACAATCGATAATTTCAAATATAAAAAAACCTTTCCTCTTAATCACCAATGCTACATCATGATGTTGTTAAGGAATACACTTCAAATTTTACGCGGCGGTTTTAAAGCTAAATTTTTGAGCGGTTCAGTGTAATCATATTGTAAATCATCGTGCAGCGAACGAACGGAATTAGTGAGAAGTTCCAGTTGCCGTGTATATAACTTATACAGCGCCACACTATTTTGAAAATCGGGCACAGCTACTTTCATTTTCCTGCAGAAATGCATCAGCAATGCGATTTCTGTATCGCTTTGCTTTGAATACCGGATATACTTTTTAACCAGACGTAAAATTTTCCGGATGCTTTTTTTAACCAGGTAAAAACTTTGATGGTTGATGTTTTCAAATAGTTCATCTATCTCTTTTTGAACGCCGGTAATGTATGCCGCTTCGTTTTCTGATTCATACAAGAGGTATGTAATTAATTCTTTATTCTCCTTTTTAAACCGGGCCAGCGCCAAACATAATTCAACCAAATTCTTTTGTGTGCGGGCAGATAATTCTGTTTTAATTTCTTTAACGGTTGCCGTGATCATGATATTGAGTTATGGGATCCTATCAGGAATGGTTTTTATTACTTGAGGAAAGAAAATACGTTGAAGGGAGTGCATGCAAAGATACACGATTCATCATCACTTGCGTGAATGTGAATGGGTTATAATAACAGCAGGAACCATATTATGATAAGAATCAGTATAAATAATGACAAACAACATCCGTTTTTTGTGGTGGTTTCAGGTATTTTGAAGGTTTGGACTTTACAAATATGACATTTACAAAATTATGAGATTTTGTATTCCATTTCAGAATTTACAATTAAAGGATATTCCAGTGGTTGGCGGTAAAAATGCCTCACTGGGGGAGATGATTCAGTCTCTGGGCATTCATGGCATTCGTGTACCTGAAGGATTTGCCATAACGGCAGATGCGTACAAGCTGTTCCTGAGTAAAAATAATTTGTACAACAGCCTTTCAAAAACGCTTGATACATTGGAGAAAGAGACTCTGGCAAATCTCGAGGAGGTTGGAAGTAACTGTCGTGCAATAATGAATAAGGGCATAATACCAGATGAAGTAGCTAAAGAAATTATTATGAATTTCAATAGTATGAACAGTTTAAACAAAACATCGGTCGCAGTAAGGAGCAGTGCAACCGCTGAAGACTTACCAACGGCCAGTTTCGCCGGACAGCACGATTCTTTTCTAAACGTCAGCAGTATTGAAACTTTGCTTGATTCGGTAAAGCGGTGCTACATTTCGCTGTTCAATGACAGAGCTATAAAGTACAGAGTTGATAATGGATTTGAACACATGAAAGTATTTCTTTCGGCAGGTGTTCAGAAAATGGTCAATACTGATCAGGGAAGTTCAGGAGTTGCATTTACAGTTGATCCTGAATCAGGGTTTTTGAATGTAGTTTATATTACCGCATCCTGGGGATTAGGCGAAAATATTGTTCAGGGAAAAGTTAACCCCGATGAGTTTTATCTTTTCAAACCTTCCGTTGAAAAACGCAGGAGAAGTATCATCAGCAAAACGTGTGGCAGTAAGGAGAACATGATGATTTATACTTCCAATTTGTTGAGCCCGGTTAAAAATGTTGAAACGCCTCATGAAAAGAGAACCATTTATTCCATTACGGATAAGGATGCAGAGCAGTTGGGTATTTGGTGTGTTGAAATAGAAAAACACTACAAGTTACCAATGGATATTGAATGGGCAAAAGATGGTGCTGCCGGCGAACTGTATATTTTACAGGCACGACCTGAAACCGTTCAGTCGCAGCAAAAGAAATTATTGATAAAGGAGTATACGTTTAACCCCAAACAATTACCTGTTTGCACAGGAAAGGCAGTTGGAAGATCTATTGTTAGCGGAACAGCACGGTTGATAACCTCACCCGACGATGCCACAAAAGTTCAGAAGGGAGATATCATCATAGCGGATATAACAAATCCCGACTGGAACAACCTGTTGCGAAAGGCCGTGAGCATAGTTACCAATAAAGGAGGACGTACCAGCCATGCATCTATTGTAGCGCGTGAACTGGGCATACACGCGGTAGTGGGTACAGGGAACGCTACCGAGCTTATAACCGATGGCAGTATTATAACCGTTTCGTGTATTGAAGGGGATATGGGGAAAGTATATAAACATAAACTGGAATGGGACGAAAAGCAGGTGCATGTTGGAAATATGGAGCCTGCTAAAACAAAACCCATGTTCATATTAGCCGACCCAGGGAATGCATTTCGGCTGTCATTTTATCCTAATGCCGGAGTAGGGCTATTGCGCATGGAATTTATCATTTCCAATATGATCGGGATACATCCTATGGCATTGATAAAATACCTGGATCTGGATGAAAAAACCAAGGCGGTCATTGATAGTATTACATCGGGTTATATCGACAAGAAGAAATATTTTGTTGAGAAACTTTCACAAGCCATTGCCATGGTAGCAGCGGCATTTTATCCAAAAGAAGTTATTGTGCGCATGAGCGATTTTAAAACGAATGAATATTCACGTTTGGCCGGAGGAAAGGAGTTTGAGCCGGATGAAGAAAACCCAATGCTTGGTTTCAGGGGCGCGTCGAGATATTACAATCCTCTGTACAGGGAAGGATTTGGACTGGAATGTGAAGCGGTAAGAGTGGTTCGGGAGGAGATGAGCCTTAACAACATTAAGGTGATGATTCCGTTTTGCCGTACACCTGCTGAGGGGCGCAAAGTACTTGAGGTTATGAAATCATTTGGACTGGAGCGAGGAAAAAACGGATTACAGGTTTATGTAATGGCTGAATTACCTTCGAATGTTATACTGGCTCAAGAATTCGCAAAAATATTCGACGGCTTTTCAATTGGCTCCAACGATCTTACACAACTTACGTTGGGGATTGACCGTGATTCGGCTATTGTAAGCGATTTGTTCGATGAGAATAATGAAGCAGTTAAACGAATGTTACGTATGGTTATCAGTGAGGCCAAAGCTGCGGGAATTCCAGTTGGACTTTGCGGACAGGCACCAAGCGATTTTTTAGAGTATGCACATTTCCTTGTTCAAGAGGGCATTGATAGCATTTCCTTTAACCCCGATGCCATTGTAAAAGGTATAGAAAATATATTATATGCAGAGAAAAACCAGGAAAAAAAGCCTGCGCAAGGCTATTGAAAAAGTTGCGGAATGTTGCCTGATATCGCTTTTGACCACCGGGCATAATAAACCGCCGAAACAAATTTATATCTTGTGAATGTATTTGAATCCTGGCCCTGTTATCTGAAAACTTAACCAAATGTTTAAAATAATCACACCAACCGATTTTTCTGACAACTCCTTAGCGGCAGTTTCATTTGCCGCCATGCTTGCTAACGCTGTTGAAGGCAGGTTAACCCTTCTCCACATTGTTACACCGGCTATCAACAGTCCGGTAGCCAGAGGTATTGCCGACGATGAAAAAGTGACTATGATTAACCTGGCTGTCACAAAACTTAAAGGGCAGGTTGAGCAGCTACAAACCGTTTATCCTTCCCTGAAAATGAATTATATTATTCATGAGGGCGAAACACCCGACTCGCTGATAAATAAAATGGAATCTGAACAATCAGACCTGATGGTGATGGGAACACAGGGAACTTCGGGGTTAATGAAAAATCTTTTTGGCAGTAATACTTTGGCAGTTATTCAGTATGGATCTTTTCCGGTACTGGCCATTCCATCACATACCATTGCGGAACCGCCCCGGGAAATTGTATTTGCAACAAACTATCAATACAGCGACCTGATAGTGCTTGAACAGCTTATCAGGTTCGCCAGGGCATTTCATGCGGAACTTAACATTGTTCATATTATAAGCAGCGAGGATTTGGAATCGGAAGAGAAACAGGTGCTGAAAAGATTCCGCGAACTGGTTGGATCAATTACAACCTATGAAAAAATTACATTTTCCGTATTCAGGGACGACAGCACATTAAAGGGTATTGAGTCGTATGTTCTGGCACGAAAAAGTGATGTTGTAGCGATAGCCACCAGAAAAAGGGGCAAGATAAAGAGGTTGTTTGAGAAAAGCATTTCAGAGCAGCTGGTAAAGCAACCCGCCGTTCCTCTCTGGATTTTTCATGTTAATGAAGACATCACCACGGAAGACTTTTAACTTATGATACCTATAGCAGGATTTATATTTTGTGCCCTGGTAATTTATGTTGCCGGCGGGCGACTTACCTATTATGGCGAGATAATATCGGAACTCACCGGGCTTGGCAAGGCATGGACGGGACTTATATTAATGGCAAGCGTAACATCATTACCTGAGCTGGCCGTTGGAATAAGTTCATCAGCCATTGTTCAATCGGCTGACCTGGCAACAGGAGATATTTTCGGAAGCTGCGCGTTTAATCTTGGTTTACTCGCGTTACTTGATGCATTTACTCCACGAAACAAACCGCTGCTAAGCAATTCATCGCAAAATCATATTGTTGCCGCAGCGCTGGGTTTGATCCTGGTTGCTATGGCAGGAATGGGGATATTATTACCTGAGGATATCGTTCTTACAACATCAATAGGTATAACCAGCATCATGTTTATGGTGGTATATTTATTTTCGGTACGAATTATATACAAGGTAAATAAGGCGGAAGGTCATTTAACTTCCTCCGTGCAGTTGGTAAAAGTTAAAAGCGGGACCACATTAAAAAAGGCATGGGTTTATTATGTTATAAATGCAAGTTTTATTATGGCAGCAGCACTATGGCTGCCATGGCTGGCTCATGAATTAACCCTGATAAGCGGGTTAGACCAAACATTTGTTGGCACATTGTTCCTTGCTACATCCACATCGCTCCCTGAAATTGCGGTATCAATAGCTGCTGTAAGAACCGGAGCCATTGACCTAGCTGTTGGTAATTTGCTTGGCAGTAACCTGTTTAATATATTCATACTGTTTATTGATGATGTTGTCTACTTAAAAGGACACCTTTTGAAAGATGCTTCCGACATGAATTTAATTTCGGTCCTTTCCGTAATACTTATGTCGGCGGTTGCCATTATAGGCCTGACAATTAAAGTAAAAGGAAAGAGGTTTCTTTTAGCCTATGACGCATTGATTATATTCTTAATTTATATTCTTAATATGATGTTACTCTACCGGCTTACCTGAAAATTTCCGGTAATTAATCAGGATTTGGTCAACTAATTTAACAACTATTAAATATGAAGAACGCATTTGCCTTTCCAAAAATAGCAGGTATACATGTATATATACACTGGACTTTTTCATTACTTATTTTTTATATCATTTACATAAACATGCGGGCGGGTCTCGACGCATCTCAGATTGTATGGTCGGTGTTGTTTGTGCTTAGCTTGTTTGTTTGTGTCGTATTGCATGAATTCGGTCATGCTCTTACGGCGAGGCGATATGGAATAAAAACCAGGGACATCACCCTCTACCCTATTGGAGGTGTGGCACGCCTTGAGAAAATGCCTGAAAACCCGATTCACGAATTGTTGGTAGCGTTGGCGGGTCCATTGGTAAATATTCTTATTGTACTCCTGTTACTGCCGGTATTAATGTCGTATGATTTCGCGCAGTCGGTTAATGATAATGCCCTGGTGATAGGAACCGGTAATTTTTTACCTATGTTGGGTGTGGTTAATTTATGGCTTGCGCTTTTTAATCTTATTCCGGCGTTTCCTATGGATGGTGGGCGTGTATTAAGAGCGATTATGGCAATGAAGACTACCCGCCTAAAAGCAACTAATGTTGCCGCGGCCATTGGGAAAGGGTTAGCTATTGTATTCATTATTGCAGGGTTTTACATGAACCCGTTTCTCATTTTTATCGGGCTGTTTATTTTTCTCGGAGCCCAGGCTGAAGCCCAGATGGTAAAAACCCAGTTTTTTATATCAGACCTTACCGCATCTGACGCATTAATGACGCGATATTCAGGACTGGATATTCACGACCCCATTAGCCGTGCCGTTACCAGATTGCTTGACGGAGAGGCAAAAAACTTTGTAGTTACCAGTAATGGCCGTCCTTACGGGACTGTTGGAAGAGATCAGATTATAAAGGGACTGAAAGATTTTGGCGAAGACGGACGGATGGAAAAAATTGCTGATAAGAATTTGGTTATTGTAAATCCAGCGACACCGCTGAAAGATGTTTTTGCGAAAATGCAGCAAAGCCGCCCGCCATTGATACTGGTCATGGAAGCGGAAAAATTAGCAGGAGTTATAAATGGTGAAAATATATCAGAACTTATTATGATAAAAAATGCCATGACCGAAAGGGCTTCAATAGATCCATAAGAAGATCGCTTAAATTTCAGTTAACGAATATTAAGATAAAATTTGTGATTTGATGAATTTGGAAAACTTGCAGCTTTGGCCACTGCTTGCCGGACTAGGATTGTTTCTTTTCGGCATGTTTATGCTGGAGGAGGCGCTGAAAGCGCTTGCAGGAAGAGCGTTCAAAAAATTTCTTCGCAAGCATACCGGCAGCCCTGTAAAATCAGTGCTTTCAGGAGCATTGATTACCGGAGTACTCCAAAGCAGTTCGATGGTTTCATTACTGGTAATGTCGCTGGCCGGTGCCGGCATTATTGGATTAAAGAATGGCATAGGGATGGTTCTGGGAGCTAATCTGGGAACCACAGCTACCGGCTGGCTTGTTTCGCTTATTGGATTTAAGTTAAACATCGGGGAGGTAATTTTACCTTTTTTAGCTATCGGAGGTCTTGGAATTATATTTTTTAAATCAGATAGACTTTCGAACTTCAGTAAAGCATTAATGGGATTCAGCCTTTTGTTTCTTGGATTAGATTATATGAAAGATGGCTTTGATGTTTTTTCTGACAATTTTGATTTTAGTTCACTGAATGATAAAAGCCCGTTACTATTTCTGCTTTTTGGATTTCTGCTTACAGCCGCCATACAGTCCAGTTCTGCCGCCATGATGATTTTTCTCTCGTCGCTTGCCGCAGGAGTTATTGAAATTAACTCTGCGGTATTCCTGGTTATTGGTGCCGACCTGGGGACTTCACTTACTGCGGTTATAGGAACGGTCAATGCCAACTTAATCAGAAAAAAAATTGGATGGTCGCAGTTTATTATGAATATATATACTGCAGTGCTGGCTCTCGTGCTAATGCCCGTTTATTTATTTGTTATTGAGGATGTAATGGGAATAACCGACCCGATTATTGTTTTAGTTGCATTTCATACCAGTTTAAATCTTGCGGGAGTTTTTATGATGCTTCCATTATTGGGTGTATTCACAAAATTTATTGACCGGAGTATTAAGGGCGATGGCCTTAAACTGGCAAAGAATATCATGCTGGTGAGCCCCTCCGAAACGCATGCTTCTATTGAAGCCCTTCACAATGAATCGACAGATTTTGTCCGGCAAACTATCAGAATGCTGTACTCATTCTTCAAACTCCAGCCTCCTGGTATCAGCGATCATAAAGCCTATACATATCCTGAATTAAAGAGTTACGAGAATGAGGTTGTAGAGTTTTACATCCGGATTCAGCAAAGCGCTCTAACAGCTTCCGAAGTGGAGCGCCTGAACCTGTTTATTACAGCCATCCGTAACGCAGCCCTCGCGGCAAAAGACTTAAAGGATATAAAGCATAACCTGGATGAACTGATGAATTCATCGCAGGATGATTTATATGATTTTTTTCAGACCATCCGCGAAAGCCAGAAAAAACTATATGATGAAATAATTGAATATATAATTCATAAAACAGTTTATAAACCCGATGATGTTGTACGACTTAAAGAGGTTTTAAAGTCGAGCTATCATCGTGAATCGGAAGAGGTATACAAATTGTACGGACGAAAGAAGCACCGGGAAATAGTAATACCAAGTATGCTGAATATGATTGTTGAAATAAACAGTTCCAATGAGGCGCTTTTGCGGGCCCTGCTTAACCTGATTTCAGCTCATGAACGATAAGTATTCAAAAGTAAACTGGCATTGCCTTTCGGCAGAGGAGGTATATAAAAAGCTTTCGTCGGGCTCCAACGGACTAACGGAAGACGATGCCAGACAACGATTTTTGAAATTTGGCGCCAATGAACTTCCCGACAAGAAAAAACTTCCGACATGGAAATTATTCCTCAGGCAGTTTCAGGATTTCATGATTTTGATTCTGGTTGCAGCTGCAGTAGTCTCAGGTATCATCAGCGATTTAACCGATACTATCGTTATTGTAATTATTGTTTTGCTAAACGCCATCATAGGATTCGTACAGGAGTATAAGGCCGGCAAAGCCATGGAGGCGCTTAAAAAACTGGCCGCCGTACATTCCAATGTTATACGAAATGGAAATGTATTTCGCATAATGGCAAGGGAACTTGTCCCCGGTGATATTATCCTAGTTGAAGCAGGGGATTCAATTCCTGCCGATGCCAGGCTTACTGAAGTGTATAGTTTGCGCATGGATGAAGCGGCACTTACCGGCGAGTCGGTACCACCCGATAAGGCAACAGGTACACTTTCGGAACCAGACCTGCCGCCCGGCGACCGTTTGAATATGATTTACAAAGGAACAACGGTAGTTAATGGCAGGGGACGTGCAATTGTAACCGCTACCGGAATGGACACGGAAATTGGCAGCATAGCCAGATTGCTTCAGCAGGATGAGAATGACACACCTTTGAAATTACGTCTTCGTGATTTTGGAAAAAAGCTTTCATATATTATATTATTTATATGCATCCTGATTTTTGGTATAGGTTTACTCAAAGGCGAAGAGCCATTACGAATGTTGCTGATTTCAATAAGTCTGGCAGTAGCAGCTATTCCGGAGGCACTGCCTGCACTCATAACCATAGCGCTGGCGCGTGGCGCACGTCGCATGGTGCGTAAAAACGCGTTGGTGCGAAAGCTTCCCGCGGTTGAAACCCTTGGATCGGTTACCGTGATTTGTTCCGACAAAACCGGAACGCTTACCATGAATAAAATGCAGGTAGTAAATTTTATGGAACCGGATCATGCAATGATTATTCAGAACAACTATTCGCCGGGTTATCTGGGTATGATGTTGAATCATGATTTAAAATTTTCCGGACCAGAGGAAATTAAGGGTGACCCTACAGAACTTGCATTGTATAATTTTGGAATCCGGCATAAGAACCACAGCAATGAATTACATGTAACAAAAATATTTCCAAGAGTGGCTGAAATTCCATTTGACGCCGACCGCAAATGCATGACAACCATTCACCGGCTCGATGAACGTTTCCTCATTATAACAAAGGGAGCATCCGAGAAAATTTCGGAACTGTTGCTGGATAAAGCCGACAGCATAAAACTGTTACAGCGGGCGGATGACTGGTCAAAAGAGGGACTCCGGGTTCTTGCATACGCTTTTAAAGTTTCCGATCATTTACCAGATGAAATTACGCCCGACTCAATTGAATTAGCCATGAAGTTTGGAGGTATGGCAGGACTGATGGATCCCATACGTGAGGAGGTAAAGGAAGCCATCAGCGATTGCAGAACAGCCGGCATAATACCGGTTATGATTACCGGCGACCACCCGTCAACGGCGGCAGCCATTGCCAGGCAGCTCGACTTTCCGGCGGGTGACGATTCGGTGATTTCAGGAATGCAGATGAAAGCAATGAGCAGGCAAAAGCTGCTCGATAAAGTAGATCGGATACGTGTATATGCACGAGTAACACCAGAGCAGAAACTTGACATAGTTAAAGCCCTGCAGCAGAAGAATCACTTTGTGGCCATGACAGGCGACGGGGTAAATGATGCCCCTTCACTTAAGGCGGCTGATATCGGTATAGCAATGGGAATCACCGGCACCGATGTGAGTAAGGAGGCTTCGCACATTATTCTGCTCGACGATAACTTTGCAACCATAGTTAAAGCTATCAGGGAAGGAAGAAGAATTTATGATAACATACGAAAGTTTATAAAGTATATCATGACGTGCAACAGCGCCGAGATATGGACTATATTTATGGCATCGCTGATTGGGCTTCCTATACCACTGTTGCCTATTCATATATTATATATTAATCTGGTAACCGACGGTTTGCCCGGACTTGCACTTGCAGGCGAAAAGGCCGAGCATGACATTATGAAAAGGCCTCCCCGGAAAACCAATGAGAATTTATTTTCAGGAGGCATGGGATTTCATATTTTATGGGTAGGTGTTTTAATGGCCGGCATAACTTTAGCCACCCAAGCGTTTGCATTGGTTAATAATATGCACTGGCAAACCATGGTTTTTACGGTGTTGTCGTTATCACAATTAGGGCATGTTCTGGCAATACGCAGTGAAAAGGAGTTTTTATATGCGAAGGGAATATTTTCAAATGCGAGACTATTGGTAACAGTGGTGGCAACATTTTTATTGCAGTTGGTTATTATATATCTTCCCGAAGCCAATACTGTTTTTAAGACAGAGCCGTTGTCGTTTTATGAATTAGGTTTTTGTATACTGATGTCGGCAATAGTTTTTCACGCGGTTGAATTCGAAAAATGGCTGAAAAAAATTAAAACTGAAGCATGAATTAATTAAAGCTCCATGCAACAGATGCTGTTAATTTGGAGCATATTGAAAATGGCTTAACGGTATATTTATTTATGACGGATTATATTTCCATCAACATCCATCTCAATAAACGGATTATAGGCTAATTCCCAATAGTTGTTTTCTATATCGGCAATGTATCCCCGGTAACCGCCCCAAAATACTTTTTCGGGGGCTTTAACAACGGTTACACCCTTTTCGGTCACTTTTTTAAATATGTCGTCTACTTCCTTTTCCGAATTAAAATTTACAGCTAAGGTAAAGCGGGGGGCGCTATCCGCTTTCGCGGGATGTTTGATTCCGATGTCATCCGCTAAATCCGGAAAGGGATATAATCCAAGTATAAAACCATTCATGCGGAAGAAAACGATGCCGTCGTTAACCTTCATCGGCTGCCAGCCAAAAACATGGGTATAAAATGACCTCATAGCTTCAAGATCATGCACACCAATGGTGATAAAGGATATACGTTGTAACATAGGTTAGTGGATTTTATTTAACCGGTTGTAACATGTAAAGATAGTTATTAACAGGTACTTTATTAAATGTGTGTACTACAATCAAAAGCATCAACAAATGATAAATATCAGGAACCGCTTTTGACGAATATCATACCCTGTTTTATTAATAGGAAATACATTAGAGTAACAGTTTACATATAAGTTGAACCCTTAAAAACCCCATCAAAATGACACTGATCAAAAGAAACAACGGTGGCTTATTATCATTCGGCCCCACATTAAATGATTTTTTCGACAACGACGGTTTCGTTTTCGATAAATTATGGAGAGGAGACACCATTCCTGCAGTAAACATTTCCGAAACCGAAAAAAATTATGAAATTGAAATGGCTGCTCCGGGAATGAAGAAGAAAGATTTTAAAGTTAAAGTAGAGAATGGCATTATTACAATTTCGGCTGAAACAAAGTCCGAAAAGGAAGAGAAGAGGAAAAACTACTCGCGTCAGGAATATAATTACAGTTCTTTTACGCGTTCTTTTAACCTGCCTGAAAATGCCATAAAAGATGATTTGACAGCTAAGTACGAGGATGGCACGTTACGCCTTACCATTGGAAAGAAAGTAACGGCAACCACAAAAGCAAAAGAGATTCCGGTAGGTTAAAAGTGGTTCTATTCTTTATTTTTTACAGTAAAAGAGCGGGTAGTATACCGCTCTTTTGTTTTTAAAGAGCTATTGCCTATGTTTACGGCAAATATTTTTGCAGATGAATTTTATTTTACGGCCCTGGAAAATGAGCGACCTGGAAAATCTGGTAAATTACGCCAACAATACTGCCATTGCCCGATTTATGACCAACCAGTTTCCGTACCCATACACACGTGAAAAGGGAATAACATTCATTCAAAACTGTATGAGCCATAATCCCACGCAAATTTATGCCATAGTGGTTGATTCGGTGGCGGCAGGAGGTATAGGTATCCATCCGCAAACGGATATTCAAATAAAAAATGCCGAGCTGGGCTACTGGCTTGCCGAACCCTATTGGGGCAAGGGAATTGCTACACGTGCTGTAAAGGAAATGATTACGTATGGCTTTGAAACATTCGACATCACCCGAATTTTCGCACGGCCATTTGGAAACAACATTGCCTCACAAAGAGTGTTAGAAAAATCGGGATTTGTTTTGGAGGCCCGTATAAAAGATGGATTTTTTAAAAACGGGGAATATATCGACGAACTGATTTATGCGGTGAGGAAAGGAGATTTTGTGGAACAGTAACAGGTCATTGGGTAAATAGTTCATTAAGAAATTAGTATTTCTTATTCCACCCTTATGATCCATAACCTGATACTATTCATGAAAATATATTCGTTTCACACGTTGCGAAACGGTTGTTAAGATTTCGTAAGGTATAGTACCCAAATCGCGCGACATATCGATGATGCTGTATCCGGGACCAAAAACCAGAACCTCATCGCCTTCGTGAGCATCGGCATCGGTGACATCAATCATAGTCATATCCATGCAAATGTTACCAACTACAGGACACATTTTTCCATTTACAATCATTTTACCGGTACCGTTACCAAGTCTGCGGTTCAAACCATCAGCATAGCCAATGGCAACCGTGGCAATCATCGAGTTCCGTGTAAGTTTTCCTTTGCGGGAATATCCAACCGTTTCACCGGCCTTAACCGATTTTATTTGAGAGATGGTAGTTTTTAATGTTGCCACAAACTGCAACTGTTTTTGTTCATGAATGGTGGCTGCAATGCCATGAAGTCCGATTCCAATACGCACCATATCAAATAGCCATTCGGGGAACCTGATAATTCCTGCCGAGTTTAAAAAATGGCGCATTACCGGATAATCGAAATGTGAGCAGATAGCGTCGGCCATCTTGTTAAAAAGCGATACCTGTTGTTTGGTATAGCCATCATGTTCGGCTTCATCGCTGGCCGCAATATGCGAAAAGACAGAAACAACTTTTATTTGCCGGTTATTTCGGATTCGAACCACGAGTTCATTTATGTCACTGTCTTCAAAACCCAGCCGCCGCATACCGGTGTCCAGTTTCAAATGTACCGCAAAACGGGCCTCATCCTTAACGCTTAACTTCCTGTTGATGGTGTCGCTGAATTGTTGCAAAATTCTGAAGCTGTATATTTCGGGCTCCAGGTTGTAATCGATCATGGTATCGAAACTATGCTCATCAGGATTCATCACCATGATAGGAAGTGTAATTCCGGCCTTGCGTAATTCCATTCCCTCATCGGCGTAAGCCACCGCCAGATAATCAACATTGCGAAACTGGAGGATGTTGGCTATTTCAAAACTTCCGCTGCCGTAACTGAACGCCTTAACCATTACCATGATTTTAGTGGAAGGAATAAGTCGTGCCTGATAATAGTTCAAATTATGTATGATGGCGTTCAGGTTAATTTCAAGAACCGTTTCGTGCGCTTTTTGCTGCAGAACTTTTGAGATACGTTCAAATCCAAACAATCGTGCTCCTTTTAAAAGGATGGTTTCGTTGGCAAAAGCGGATGAGTTAAAAGATTTTAAGAACTCGTCGGTTGATTTATAGAATTGTGTTTCGCCGGTAAAATGGGTTGCCTGGCGGCTGATGGAAGGGCCAATACCTATCAGCCGGGATACATTTTTCTTTTGAAGCAGTTCAGCCACATCACGGTATAGTTGCGACTCATCTTTTCCGCTTTGCAGGATGTCGGATAAAATAACCGTACGTTTTTGATGCTGTTTCTGCTGGTTCAGGAAATCGAGGGCGATGGTAAGTGATCCAAAATCGGAATTGTAACTGTCATTTATTACCGAGCAGTTATTTATCCCTTCTTTCATTTCGAGACGCATAGCTACCGGGCTAAGCAGTAACATACGCTGATTGATCACTTCCTGGTTATAATTTAAAAACAACATATACGCCCAGCAGTGAATAGCATTTTCAATGGAAGCATCGTCGGTGAACGGAATTTTTATCTGGATAAAAGAATTCCTGTATATGCCCTGTATTTCCGATTCACCCTCCGAACGAGTTATCCGCCCTATCTGCAAATCGGCCTTGAGCCGTTTCGACCAGGTGAATAATTTTAAATCATTATTTAAGAACCCGGCTTCATTAATCTGGTCATGAATAACGAGATAGTCTTTGCAATAAATCAGATTTTTACAATGGGAGAACAGCCGGAGTTTTTCACGCGCTTTTTCAGCCAGCCCCGAAAAGTTTTCATCATGGGCAGAACCGATATTGGTAAATATTCCTGTATCGGGCTGAATAATTCTCTCGAGCCGCTCCATTTCACCGGGTTCTGAAATACCCGCTTCGAATATACCCAGGTCATTGCCGTGTTTCATTTCCCAAACCGAAAGCGGCACTCCAATCTGGGAATTATAACTCTTTGGGCTCCTGACTATATGATGATCTTCACGGAGCAACTGATATAACCATTCCTTGATGATTGTTTTGCCATTGCTGCCTGTGATGGCAAGTACAGGGAAATTAAAGCGGCGCCTGTGATGCGAAGCAAGTTTTTGCAATGCTTCGAGAGGGTCGGGCATTTCGATATAATTAACATCGGTAAACTTTTCAACTTCGGAAGAATTACTCACAACAAAATTTCTGACTCCGGCCTGATACAGATCGGAAATAAATTCATGTCCGTCGCGCCGGTCGCCACGGATTGCAAAAAACAACGACAGCGATGCGGTAACTATTTTGCGGCTGTCGGTAAGAAGGAATTTCACCTGTTCACGGCTATTATTACGTAGCACGGCTTTACCTTCGCTCAAAACCGAAGCAATTTCAGAAAAAGTATAATCGGTAGTATTCACACCGGCAAAGTTATGGTTTACGTGAAAGGAAAGGTAACGACATCGGTAAAAATTATAAATTTAAAGCGGTAACGTTACGAATTCTGGACAGCCCGAGCCCTTACATAACATGATCGGCAGAGCGGAATATAGCTGTCCTTTTCACCAAGCACAATAAGCGCTTCATCTTTTACGGTACGAAAGGAGTGATTGGCCAGGTCGCCACAATGCATACAAATGGCGTGCACCTTGGTAATGTAATCGGCAATAGCCAACAACTGTGGCATGGGGCCAAAAGGTTTTCCAAGATAGTCCATGTCGAGGCCGGCAACAATTACACGCAACCCCGAATTGGCCAGTTGCTGACAAACATTAGGTAGTTCATTATCGAAAAACTGGGCTTCATCAATTCCTATTACATCTACATCGTGACCCAGCAATAAAATATTTGATGATGAGGGAATGGGTGTAGACTGTATGGAAGAGGCATCATGTGAAACGATGTTCTGCAGGTCGTAGCGCTGATCGACCAGGGGTTTAAAAATTTCTACTATCAGCCTGGCAATACGGGCGCGCTTGAGGCGGCGGATAAGCTCTTCGGTTTTACCCGAAAACATCGATCCGCAAATAACTTCAATGGCGCCTTTACGACGGGAGTGATGACCGGTTGGTTCGAGAAACATAAATAGGGTAATGGGATGCAAAAGTACCAATGAATCGAATTGATTCAAAGGCTTAATACAACCGCTAAATGGAGTCGGCTGTCAGGGAATTAGTTAACACTGAAACCGAACGGTTGCAACTGGCTGGTCAGTCCAACATGTAATTCATCGGCGCGAAAATTCCGGCGTGACGAAAACAGTGAATGGGTTGGTGACTGGTGCTGGCAAATACCATTATTACGAAGCAAATCCAGCAGCGACTGACGGATTGATACCAGGTGTTCGAGAGTTTCTGATAACGAATAACCTGATGATGAGGAATTCGGGGGGTAGTTCATCATACGGATAGTAAAGATATAAGAACCAGGCGCATTTCGTTACGACCGGTATTAATTTTCTAACGGATGAATGTTAATTATCTGAATATTAGGCCATTAAAATCAATGACAGGAACAGATTATTTATAGCCACACTTTCCAAATCACAGGGTTTTGTTTCTAAATGAAGCTTTACGGGCCAATCCGGCTGTCCCCAACGGCCGCCATTTTTAGCTAAAACCGGAGCGATAAAAGGGTTTTTCAGAAAGCTATTATTGGATAATTATTTTAGACGCATTATAAAAGTGCCGGTCGCCGCGCATGCACAAAAAGTAAATACCAGGTAAAAGCGCTTTTCGCTCCAGGAAGAAAATTTGTCCGGAGAATTTTTGTCCGGCACATATCTTTCCGAAAGTGTCAACCAATTCCCATGTTCCGTGTACAACCGGGTGATGTAATGTTATCCGGGCAGATTCAGTGAACGGATTCGGGGATATGGTAAAACTTTGTTCTTGTATCTCATATTTAATTCCCGAAACATTATTACAGGAGGTGGAGCTGTTGAGGTATAGCGATTGTCCCAGGTACGAAAAACACTCCAGGTTGCCAAAGTATTCAAACGGACAGAGCGGATCAAAGAGCCCCGAGGTGCTACCGATACCTTCAATGAGGGCATAAGGAGGGTTGGTAGATAAGTGATAGCGGCTTCGGTATGAGCTGCCAACTAAAACAGAATCTATTGCAGTTACTACGGCACAATCGGTGGGCCACTGGCAATTTCCCTGAACGGTGTCTCCAATGGCGAGATTAAAGTCATACAAAAGACACTCGCTGGGCGATGACGTTTCTAAAAAGTAAACGGTTCTTTGAGAGGTATCCTGCCGGAGAGCGCCAACGTAATCATCGTTATAAAAGGACCAGTTATTCAAAGCTCCTCCAAAAGTACAATGTTCATGGCTTGATCCTGACTTGAATATTTTGGAATAAACCAAAGCGTTAATGGTTGTATCACCATTCGAATAATATGAAAAATAGTAGTCGATGAGTACCGGATTTGGAAACGGTGGTCCCTGACAATTTGATGTGCAGCACCCCTGCGACTGCACATTCCAAATGGCGCCTGATCCCGGAAACGGAACATAACTGTTCGTTTGAGCTGTTAAAGGAATTGTAAACCAGATAAAAATAAGGAAAATGGCGTCTTTCATGGCGGGTGAATTATAATCGGGACTTTAAAGGTAATTAGTTTTGCAGGAAAATCATAACTGATATTTCAACAGCAGCGCCATTACCCTGTGATATTCTTTTTCGGAATACAGATAGTTTTTAACGACCGTGTTAAAATTATTAATTTCAGTAAAATATTCAAAAGCCGATATCTCTCCAAGTTCCAGGGCTTTGGTAAGCAGCGATTCATTATTGGAAGCGGATAATACATTCTGGTAATCCTGCAGTATAATTTTCAGGCTGGCATATTTATTATACAACTGCTTTAATTCGGAGTAATGCGAAAGGCGGTGATCCTGTAAATTCAATTCATGATATAGCAGATTCGCCCTTTGCAGTTTTACAGTATTTTTATTTTCCCATAAGGGTATGGTAATGCTTGTATGAATACCATTAAAATCCTGACCCGGCATGCCCTGGTAACGATATCCCGCTTCGAATTCAGGCAATCGCCTGGCCCTGCTCAGCTCCAGTGATTTTTGCGAAATATTTTTTTGTACTTCAAGACTCTTTTTTACGGGGTCGGTGTTTATGTAATCTTTTTCAAGTTGTTCAAAAGAATCAGGGAATTCGGACCGGGGGAAAAGGGTATCGCCAAAAGAAATTTCAATCCCACCGTTCAACAACGTCAGATTCCCGTTCAGTTCAGCTATGGCGGATAGATTTTCCTGAAATTCTTTTCCGGCTTCAACAAGCTGTAACTTTGCTTTATTTACTTCCAGAATAGTTCCTTCACCACGATCCAGCTTTGTTTGAAAATCATTCAGCAGTTTTTCGTTGAGTTGTTTTTGCCGGGCAACGTACATTTGAAGTTTATTCCGGTATACCAGTTCAATGCAATATAATTTCGCTTTAACTAAAATATTTTGACGTGCCGTGATTAGCTCAAACTCTACTTGTGATATTTGCTGTTTGGCCAGTTGTGACTTTTTGATATAGGCGGTCGGAAAGTCAAATGATTGCACGATGGCGAATTCATGCTGGTTGCCAGTTCCTGCGGGGCTTCCCGAAAGGAAATCATATTCAGCGGCCGGATTGTCGGGTGTAAGGCCAGTTTTATATTGTATGGTTTGTGCTTCCCAAAACTGCTTATCCAGTTCCAGGGATTTATTATTCTTGTAAATATTTTCCAGCACCCTGTCAACAGTACTTTGTGCAGAAGTAATTGTAAAAATGAAAAACGAAAGTAAATTCAGCAGGATTATATAGGGTTTCATTTTAGTTCAGTTTTAAAATTTGACATATAATAGACTACGGGAACAACAAAAATATTCAGCAAGGTAGAAGTAAATAATCCGCCAAGAATAACTTTAGCCATCGGGCTTTGAATTTCGTTACCCGGTAAATTTCCTGCAATGGCAAGCGGCACAAGAGCGAGGCCAGCCGTTAAAGCAGTCATCAGAATTGGGCTAAGCCGATCGGTTGATCCGGTTATAACAGTTTGGTATAAGTCCATACCACTTTCGCGTAACGTTTTGTAGTGCGACACCAGGAGTATTCCGTTCCGGGTTGCAATACCAAACAGGGTAATAAAACCAATGATACCCGGAATGCTGATTATACCGCTGGTTAACCATATACTGAATATACCGCCAATAATGGCCATGGGAAGGTTAAGTAATATTATTCCTGAAATTTTTACGTTCTTAAATTCATGAAACAGCAGTAGAAAAATCACGAGAACAGATAATATAGATGTAATCAAAAGCGTACGTGAGGCCTGTGCTTCCGCTTCAAATTGTCCGCCATATTCAATGTGGTAGTTTTCGGGTAAAGTAATTTTATCGGCGACAATTTTTTGGATTTCATCAACGACACTTTTCTGGTCCCTGCCGGTTACATTAGCGCTCACTACGGTTTTTCGTTGTACATTTTCGCGGTTGATGGTGTTGGGTCCTGACGAACTAACTATATCGGCTACATAGTGCAAGGGAATTTTTTGTCCGTCATAAGTATCAATCATGGCATTACGGATATTATTCATATTACCCCTGCCGGCCCCATCATACAAAAGCACCAAACCGAATGTCCGGGCACCTTCATATACTTCGGAAACTTTTTCTCCCGCAAAGGCAATATCTACAAACTCATTGAATTCACCAATAGTAATTCCATAATGATTCAGCATTTCGCGACGGGCTTTTATTTGTACCTGTGGTATTTCAACCTGTTGCTCAACACTTAAATCGACAAGACCGTCAATATTCTGTATTTCGTTTTTGATTTGGTTGGATATAGAAAATAATTTATTCAAATCGCCGCCAAATATTTTTATAGCAATATTTGACCTGGTTCCGGAGAGCATATGGTCGATGCGGTGTGATATTGGCTGACCTATGGTAATATTGGCTCCGGTTACACCTGCCAGTTTATCGCGTACATCTTTCAAAAATTCATCACGGCTCCGGTTCTTCAAATTAAAGGGTGCGTCAATTTCGGCGGCATTCACACCCTGTGCATGTTCATCGGATTCGGCTCTCCCGGTTCGTCGGGTGGTTGTATGAATTTCAGGGATAGTAAGCAGCGTCATTTCCACGGCCCGGCCGATATTATTGCTTTCTTCCAGAGAAATGCCTGGTAACGAAACAGCACTAATTACCAGCGATCCCTCATTAAATTCGGGCAGGAAGCTGCGGCCAAACTGGCTCATGGCGAGTAGCGAACCCAACAGCAACACCACCGAAAATGCAATTACCGACTTTTTCCACCGCATTACCTGTAGCAACCGGGCCGTATAAAGTTTTTGTAACCGATGCACCAGCCAGCTTTCGTGTGGCTGCCGGAGTAACATTTTATGGTCAGTTAAAAGATAGCTACCCAATACCGGAGTAAGCGTAATGCTGACAATCAGTGAAGCAAAGAGCGAAACAATAAATGAAATACCAAGCGGGGCAAGCAGCTTTCCTTCCATCCCCGTAAGGAAAAACAACGGCACAAATGCCACGATAATTATAAGTGTGGCATTTATGATACTTGTACGGATTTCGACGGATGCGTCAAAAATTACATTTAAGGGATTATTACGATCGGATTCTGGTTTTGCGGCATTTTGTTTTAATCTTTTAAATACATTTTCAACATCTATAATGGCATCATCAACCAGCGCGCCAACAGCGATAGCCATTCCACCCAGGCTCATAGTGTTTATGGTATATCCAAGCCACTTTAACGTAAGAATTGCAACTATAAGAGAAACGGGTATTGCAAGAAGTGATATTGCAGTAGCACGCCAGTTCATTAAAAACAAAAACAATATCACAACAACAAACATACTGCCTTCCAGCAATGTTTTTTGAATGTTGCTGATGCTGGCATTAATGAAATCAGCCTGTCGGAAGATGTTGGTATTGATTTTAATATCCTGAGGCAGATTAGTTTTTAAGTCGGAAATGGCAGCATCAATAGTATTTGTGAGTTCCAGTGTGTTTGTTGAAGGCTGTTTCATCACTGTCATTATAACAGCGGGATTTCCGTTAAGTGAACCGTCACCAATTTTTTGTGCCGCACCGGTTTTTATTTCAGCCACATCTTCAATACGGATAATTTTACCGTTAGAAGTTTTAACAACCGACTTACCAATTTCATTTACGTCATTTGTCCGGCCAACGCCTTTTACAATATATTCGTTACCATACTCGCTAAAAAATCCACCGGAGGAGTTTCCGTTGGCTTGTTTACTTGCATGAAGCAGTTCAGAAAGCGAAACCTGATAGTATTGCATTTTTTGCTGCGACGCGAGAATCTGGAATTGTTTATACTCACCGCCAATCACAACTATTTGTGCTACGCCACCGGTTGCCAGCAGCCTGGGCCTGATGGTCCAGTCGGCAACTGTTCGCAGATCCATCAGCGAGGTGCTGTCGGAGGTCAGACTGATCAACATGATTTCTCCCATGATGGAAGTTTGCGGAGCCATGGTTGGGTTACCAGCACCCTGCGGTAATTTTTCGGCGACAGCCAAAATTTTTTCATTTACTATTTGCCTTGCCTTGAAGATATCGGTGTTCCATTCAAACTCTATCCATACAATGGAAATACCTGCCGACGATGAACTCCTGACCCTGCGGACATTGGTTGCACCGTTTACCGATGTTTCAATTGGAAAGGTTACCAGCTTTTCCACTTCTTCGGGCGCCATGCCGTGTGCTTCGGTAAGCACTACAACAGTAGGAGCGGTGAGATCGGGGAATACATCAATTTCCATTCGTGTGGCCACATACGAACCCGAAATCAGCAGCAGAACAGTTATTACAACAACCAATAAACGGTTGTTGAGGGATGTACTTATTATTTTATTAAGCATTTTCGTATTGGAATTTAGTGTTCATGTCCATGAGCGGGTATGGCTCCGCTTGCCTGCGATAACTTAATCTGGTAAGCACCTTTGGTAACAACTCTTTCGTTTTCGTTTGCGCCCGAAAGCAGACGGATATTTATACCGTCGGTTTCACCGGGTTTAACTTCGCGCTTTTGAAAACTTTCTCCTCCGGTTTGCACATAAATGTAATAGCTGCCCTGCTCTTCGATGAGTGATGAAACAGGAACGACCAGAGCATTTTGAACCGGAGCTGTTTTGAGAAACACTTCAGCAATGCTACCCGGTACCAGTTCCCCGGGGTTATCAATTTCAAAAGTTACCGGAATGTAAGGGGAGTTTGACAGGGAACTTTTACCGTAGGTGATAATTCTGCCATTTAAACCGGTCGTACTCATAAATGTATCGGAACCGGTTGTTTTAAAATGAGCTGAAGTCACAGAGGAAAGTTTATGGTAATCTTTCTGCGAAACATTTGCCTGTAAAAGCAATACCTTGTTTTTAGAAACAGCAGCAAGCGGTGTTCCCGCAATGACATATTGCCCATCGATTACAAAAATGTTTTTTATAAATCCAGTTATTTCCGACGAAATGGTTTGTCCGTTGTCCGAATAATTCTTCGCCACCGAATTAAAAGCTGTTTGTGCGTTTTCGTACTGAAGTTTCAATTCCAGAAAATCTTTTTGCGAAACAATTTTATCTTTTACCAACACACTTGCTCTTTCGAAATCGGCTTTAGCTTTTTCGTGTTTAGCTTTTAATTCTTTGTAAAGCGCATCAACATTTCCTTCGGTTAGATTGCCTCCTGAAACAGTAAACAGTATTGCCCCCGCTTTCACTTCAGAGCCAACAATGGTGTTGGTTCCCGCGAACCTGATCATACCCCTGGCGGTTGAAGCAATTACTATTTCATCGCCTGGCGCCGAAAGTATTTGTCCGTTCGTTTTGATGACTTCACTGAATGGCTGTTTGCGAACGGGCATATTTGCAAAAGTCACTTTCCATGCCTGTTCTTTCAGGTAGGTAATATCGCTGCCACCATTATCTTCGGGCTGGTCAGCCAGGGCGGATGCTTCATTGTTATAAACCGATACAGGATCAATAACAATTTGATCGGTGAATGATTTTGTTACAATATCAAACACCAGTTTTCCCTGTCCTGCCACAACAGGCATTAATGCAAGCCGGTAGATGCCGGGCACAGCGGGAGTGTCGGCCTGATGCCGGATACCTTTTTCACCAACAATAAGGCTTACGGTAACGGAGCCTTCGCTGAGTGGAAGAAATGTTTCGCCAAGCAGCGTGAAGTGAGCTGCAAATTTTGACGGGCTTCCCACAACCAGTGGCTTATACTCAACAAATATTTCTACGTAGTCGGAGTAGCGCGTATAGGCTACTGGTTCGGGTCCGTGATCATGAACATGGTTTTGGTTGCCGGTATTACATGACATCAGCAATACCGTGAATAGCGCTACGACTATACCGGTTTTATATAATTTCATAAAGGTTCTTTTAAATTTATATTAATGTGGATGACCGTGACTGTTATGCATATGCATAGAATCGGTTTGGCTTTGATTTACGGAGGAATCGGCCGGAACAGTAAATTCCTCCTGGCTGGATTCCTCTTCGGTATGATTTTGATGCACGGATCCATCTTCATGGATGTGGGTACCATTATCGTGACTGTGATTTTCGGTTGGCTTTCCGTCACAGGCCGACAGCAACAGTACGGCGGCAGTAATGGCAATGAATGGAATTTTCATAGTTGAAATGATTTAAAGATTGAAGTATCAGTTATAGTAAATACCGTGTTTGCATAAAAGCTATGCCAACAGAATGGTTATCAGAACAGGATTCTGATTAAATAATAACAGCAGGAGGTGCCCGGAGCCCATACAGGCGCGGGGGTGAAAAAAAGTAATGGTGGTTTTCGCGCGTCTGCATAAGCAGTAAGGGCGGAATATCGAAATCGTCAATGAAAAAATCGTCAGGTAAAACGGCAACCAAATGCAAAAGGTGTTTTGTGAATGTGTTTACAACCGGGTGCGTTATGGTAAATGCCACTTCATTGTCGGCATGATAGAGGAATGAAAAAAGATTGTTTAATGTGCCGGTATCGGCATTTCCATGGTGATGGTGATGTGCTTCATGATGCGGTACCGGGGAGTCGTTATGGTGATGATGATGGTGTGGCACCATATTGTGACCGATAAGGATCAGGCAGGCCAGGCACAGCAAAAACGGGGCTATATAATTTTTTACCATCACCTTACGAAAGTAGCGAATATTTTGATAATTCATAACATTCGTTAAAATGACCTTATCGGATAATATATCGGAACACGCTGTTAAGAAGGCAAAATAATGAACTATTCAGAAGGGCTGAGCTTGATGTAATGCGTCAGTATTAAGTTTACATGTAACAGGCTGTAATTAAGGCGGCATATTTATAAACCTAATAGTTTAATTTAAAACCACTTAACATGAAATCAAGCCCCACGCCTCAACAAACAGCCCCTGAACCGGTAACGGAATTGTACAACCGGGTGATGTAAAGAAGAAAGTTGTATAATCAAAATTACATCCCTAAATTTGATCTGAATACTCCCTTAAATTATTGAATGAAAAGTGCAATTTGGTATGACGACGTACAAAATAAATTCAATAAACCGATCTCAAACGATGGTATTTGAAGTTGTGTGAAATTCAATAGGACTATAAAAATATTGTGAAACGAAAAGGGAAGACCCGAGCAGATGAAGTAACAACAGTTTGTCGTCGTTTTTTATTAAACTTTATTTTAAACGTATTTATTGAATCTTCTTAACCAAAAATATGGCCGGGGACTTTTAGCATTCGCTTTTTATTTTGCCGAGGGTGTCCCTGTCGGTTTCATCTGGTGGGCTATGCCGACCATCATGCGTAATAATAGTGTTCAGCTCGATGATATTGGATTTTTCACTGCCTCACTCACACTTCCCTGGATTTTTAAGTTTCTATGGGCTCCGCTGGTTGATGTATTGCGAACCAATCGTTTTAGTTACAGAGGATGGATTGGTATTGCACAAATCATGATGATTATTTCACTGATACCCCTGCTGTTTATTCCGTTGCAGGGGAATTTACAGTGGTGGTGGCTGTTTTTGTTTCTGCATTCCTGTTTCGCGGCCACTCAGGATGTGTCGGTGGATGCGCTGGTTATTAACATGGTCTCGGGTCGCGAGTACGGACTGGTTAATGGTTACATGCAGGCCGGCATGCTGGTAGGCAGAAGTTTGTTTGGAGGAGGAGCTTTGATTGTTGTTGCATCATGGGGATTGAATGCAGTAACTGGATTAATGATATTAGCCATCATAGCAACGATGATACTGCTTCCATTTTTTTCCTCACCACCCATTCCACAAAAAAGTCCGCATACATGGAAATCATTTTCTCAAACACTAAAAAACACTTTTAGTCAATCTCAAACCTGGTATGTTGTGTTATTTGCCCTTACCTCTGCTGCAGCCTTTGAAGCAACGGGGGCTTTTGCAGGACCCCTGCTTACCGATCAAAAGGTATCAGCTGAATCCATCGGCATCTTCTTTGGATTGCCGGTGGTACTGGCGATGCTATTTGGTGGAATAGCGGGAGGGTATTTGTCGGATAAAATGAACCGTGCAAAATCATTGGTAATTTTTTTAGCGGGAGTGGTGTTATCAGTTTCTGTTCTGGCCTTTATCACTTTACAGAAACCCGCCGCATCAACTATACTCCTGATGACTCCACTGGTCGTCTTATACTTTTTCACGGGGATGTTTACTGCAGCATCCTATGCCTTTTTCATGGTCGCCACACAACCTTCGCTTGGCGCCACGCAGTTCAGTACCTACATGGCCGCCACCAACGGGTGTGAGGCATGGGTGGTGTGGTCAGCGGGAGTAATGGCAGCAACTAACGGTTATCCGTATGCGTTTCTGGTGATGTGCGGGGTGTCGGTTGCGAGTTTGCTTTTTTTAAGGCTGGCATCACGGACCTAATCACCTCTTATCTATGGCGAGCGGATCGGAGATCCGTTTAATTCTTTCCCCGGGATTGCAAATCCCGGGGGGTGTCCCGGGATTTGCAATCCCGGGTTCAGAAATCGGAGGAATTCCATTCCTCCATC
>CAZPKJ010000023.1:0-6880 GCA_964587075.1 uncultured Flavobacteriaceae bacterium
TTTATCAACGTCGTTTTTCCTGAACCGTTAGGTCCGATGAGGGCATACGATTTACCCCGTACCAGGTTAACGCTGATATTATCCAGTGCTTTGAGCTTACCAAATGTTTTGTTTAGGTTTTTAACGGATATCATAAGGTCTCATTTCAGGAAAGTTGTCTTTAAGATTTTCAGGGGTTATAGCCGGAATAATTTTCTCAGCTTTATCGAGCAGGAACACCAGGAAACTCCGCCACAGTAACATGGCAGGAGGAACCGATTCTACAATCATCGAAAACAGGCTTACAGGATGATGGGGAATGTCGCCGGTACCATCCCTGTTCAGGTCGTAACCCGAATATTTATCCCAATAATTCCGGTCGATTTTATTCAAAACAAGTGATCCATTGGTTGCTATATCGAAGGTATTTCCCCTGAAATTATTATTCAAAAAAGAATTGCCATCACAACTGGCCTGCAGCTTTACGGCCCATCCGTTTAATTTAAAGTCGTTGAACTGAAAAACCGTACGGCTCACACCTTCCATGTAAATGGCACTTGTATTGCCGGTAAATTCATTGTTCAGCACTTCGCTGTCGGTAATATCTTTCAGCAACAACCCATAAGAGGCCGGGCCCCAGTTTTGTTCAAACCTGTTGTTTTTCATTATTACAAAACGGGTATACATAACTGCTACACCGGCTCCGTTATTTTTGAATATATTGGATTCGTAACTGTTTTGATGCGAGAACATAAAATGTAATCCATACCTTTTGTTTCCATCACTGATATTATTGATGATGTTCGATTTTGTAACAAATTCAAAGTATATGCCATCGCGATGGCCGCGAATGGTATTGCCAGAAATGCCTGCATTGTTGCACTTCCACAAATGAATGCCATTGCCCAGTTCGTATTCATTTTCTCCCCGTGAAGTTAGCTGGTTGTTTTTTATAACGCTAAAATCGGAATTCGAAAGATGAATCCCAAAGAAGGTATTTTCAAAAATGTTATTTTGTATTGTAATGTAATGTGCATCGAGGCATTTTATCCCGGCAAGGTCATTGATACTCGATTTGCCTGAGTTAATAAATTTCAATCCTTCAACGGTAACATGGGGTGATGCAATGGTAAAGATTTCAAATTTTCCGCCACCATCGAGAACAGGCCGGTTTTTGCCGATAATAACCACTGGCTTCTTGATAACCATGTTTCCTTCGCTGTAATGGCCTGCATGAATCATTATGGTGTCGCCCGCAGCTGCTTGTTCCAAAGCGGTTTTTATAGAATGGTACCTTTGGCTTTTACCCACCATGTGAATGTTACCCTGCAGGCTGAAGGTAATGAATGCAAAAAGAAAACAGGCCAGGATTCGTTTCACCGGAATTTGGTTTTAATTTCGGGCCAGGTTATAACCAGGCCGTTGCTGTCGGATATAAATTCTTCATAAGTTTCCCTTTCACTGAAGGATGCAATGCCACTTGCCATTGGACTTTTTACTTTATCGGATAAAACGAACAATGCGTTTTTAATATCAACCGCTGATCCGGGATTTTTGAAATCCATCACCGAGATCATAAACACCGATTCATCCTGTATAGCTTTTTGATGTATGTAGGAAGCCAGGCAGTTCAGGTCATCGAATTTAAAATTTTTTCCTTTTTGAGTAGTAAGCACCGCACCGAACTTGGGATCCATGATGAGCATTTTGCAGTTTTCGCAGGCATCCTTGCCAAAAACAATCGGCTCATGACTAACAGAGCACGACATCATAAGGATGATAATAAATGGTATGAATACGTTATATAATTTCATCTTTGAATCTTGTTTTTTATTTTTTCAATAACAATTGCGGTTGACACAAGCACCGCCGATGTTACCATGATCCATCCGCCGGTGTCGGGCCCCGAATACGCCAGGAAGTTCAGTAAGGTTTTTGAACCAATGAGCGGCGGCTGATAGCTCATGCCCGGTACTTGTATGGGCGCGGTTGGGTCGAGATTATGACCGTAATCGTATCCCCACAGGTAAAAGTCGACCAAACCGGTTACTCCGGTAGCAACCAGCACCAGCAGGAAAAGCCATAACATAAATTTTCGTCCTGCCAGAGCAGCCACAACGCCAAAGGCTATGATTCCTCCAATAAGATATGGCATGATTTTAAATTCGGGAAACATTTCAACTTTTATATGTTTCATGCCGATGTAATGATTTAACCCATTAATTATTTCCACATCGCCACTGAGTTTATCAATCCATATTTGCATAGCCAGACCTTCGGGATATTGTGGCGCCCACATCAGTATTTGCCAGAATGGTACAAAGTAGAGGCTTAACATGATCAGTGAAGCTACCAGTAAAAGCAGTCGCGACAAAGGAAGCATTTTGTGCATCATATTCAAATTTATTAATGTTTCTTAAAGTTTGTATTTATTTGAAGTAACTGGTTTTAAAAATGTTTATAACCGGTTAAAAATTTCAAGTGCCGGTTCTGATGGGAGCCGGCACCTGAAGTTCGTGTTAATTGGCTGGTTTTGTTTCTCCCAGCGAGAAGGTAAGGGGGATATTGCTGCCGGCGGGTGAGACCCTGATGTAGCCCTGCATTTCCTGGTGCAGCGCCGAGCAGAAGTCGGTGCAGTAGAAAGGAAATACACCAACTCTGTCAGGCACCCATTTGAGTGTCTGAGTTGCTCCCGGCATCACCAGTGTTTCGGCATTGTTGGCACCTTTAATAGCAAATCCATGTGGTACATCCCAGTCCTGTTCGAGGTTGGTTACATGGAAATATACTTCATCACCCATCCGTACTCCTTCAATATTATCGGGTGAGAAGTGTGAACGGATTGAAGTCATGTAAACATGAATCTTATTGCCCTCCCTCACTACTTTTGCTTCGCCTTCGCCCTTGGCTGCGTAAGGGTGGGTGTTTTCTTCCAGTTTATAAAACTTCACCTGCTTGTCTTTAATCAAAGCTGCAGGAATTGCTTCTGCGTAATGTGGTTCACCCATTGTAGGAAAGTCTAAGAGCAGCTTCATTTTATCGCCCGAGATATCAAACAGCTGTGCTGTATGACAAAGTTCGGGTCCTGTTGGCAGGTAGCGGTCCTTGGTAATTTTGTTATAGGCTACCAGGTATTTTCCGTGTGGCTTTGCGGTTGGTCCGCCGGGTATCATCAGGTGACCCACCGAATAGTAGGTAGGAGCACGATCGAGTACCTGCAGGGTTTGAATATCCCACTTTACAATTTCGGAAGAAACAAACATGGAAGTGTAAGCATTACCTTTTCCATCAAATTCGGTATGCAACGGGCCCAGTCCCGGTTTTTCAACTACGCCATGCAATGCTGATTCGTACCGGATCACAGGCATTCCGTCATACTCTCCTTCGAAGTCGCTATCGGCGATAGCCTTCATTATTTTTGTAAATGAAAATACAGGAATAAGCGCTGCAAGTTTGCCACTGCCAACTATGTATTCACCGGTTGGGTCAACATCGCAACCATGCGGCGATTTTGGACAGGGAATGTAGTAAACGATATCTTTCAGCTCCTTTGGGTCAAGTTGTAAAACTTCTTCAATCATAGTTGAAGTTGCAATGTGCGATTTGTGATCGAGTTTATTATGAGCGTGACGGCCTTTAACTTTTTTACCCTTACCCTGCTTGATATACTCCTCAGCTTTTTTCCAGTTTACAGCCATGATAAAATCTTTGTCGCGCTGACTGGCATTTACCTCCAGTAAGCTGTAAGCCTGTTCGGTGTTATAGCAACTGAAGAAAAACCATCCGTGCGATTTACCTTTTCCGGCCCGTGCCAGGTCGTAATTCACGCCCGGGGTAACCAACTGGAATTCAATACTCATATTTCCCTGCTCATTTATTTTAATAAAACTCACCGTTCCTTTGAAGTTTTCCTTGTAGCTGTTGATGGGTACATCACGCTGCGTATCACCTCCGATTGGAGTCGAAAAACGGGAGCTGGCAACAACATATTCGGTGTTCTCAGTTATGAAAGGCGAGGAGTGGTTTCCACTGCTGTTCGGGATTTCAATAATTTCGGTAGTTTCGAACGTAGTCAGGTCAACACGTGCTATACGAGGGGTATTGTTGGCATTGGCAAATGCCCACCGTCCGTCGTGTTCGCCTTTGGTAGTAGAGATAGCAATATGGTGCAAGTCGTCCCACGGTACAAAACCATGAGAAGTATTCAGCATAGGCTTCGACTCTTCACTGAATCCATAACCGTTTTCGGGATGCACTGAAAATACAGGAAGTATCCTGAATACACGTCCCGAAGGAAGTCCCACAACACTCATTTGACCGTTGAACCCGCCGGAAACCAGGTTGTAAAATTCGTCATATTGTCCGGGTGGAACAAATACCTTAGAAGCTGCATCGCCGGTGCTGACCGAACCGGCCATCTTAGGTTTGCAACCGGGCATTGTACCTAATGTAACAGCCAGCATGGCAATTACAAAGGTTTTTACAATTAATATATTTTTCATATCGCTTAGATTTATTTATTTATAGTTATTTCGATTCGGGTAAAAGAACTTTGTCTATCACATATACTATACCGTTAGATGCTGGCACTTCACCAAGTACTTTAGCGCCATTGATAGTGATTTCATCGCCATTCCGGTTCAGGGTTACGTTTTTACTGTTAACCTGGTTGAGTATCATTCCGTCTTTTATCAGGTTCCTGGTGATAACACCAACATAAACGTGATATTCGAGAATATCGGAAAGGGCATTCTTGTTTTCCGGTTTCAGAAGGTTGGCAACCGTGCCTTCGGGTAATGCATCAAAAGCCGAGTTCACCGGAGCAAACACGGTAAACGGTCCGACATTGGAAAGAACGTCAACCAGTCCGGCAGCCTGAACTGCAGTAACCAAAGTTGTGTGATCAGGTGATCCCACAGCCACCTGTACAACATTCTTTTGGGATAATTCATCCTGAACCGCCGACTGGCCCGCAGTAGCCAGGTCACCTGTTTCGGTTGCGCTTTCCTGTGTAGCCGGTTGCGAACAACCAGTCATTAATGCCGCTGAAATTATCAGCGACAAAATCATGTTTATTTTTGCTTTCATAGGTTTATGTTTTTATTGTACACCATCAACTTTACGCATGTATTCCAGAATTTCCCGCGCTTCCTGATCGGCCAGGTTCTGATTTGGCATACGAACCAGACACAATTCAAGCTGGGCCTGCAGTTCCGGATCCTTATCAATCATGGGATCAGGGTTGGTAATAAAATTCATCAGCCAGGCTGGCGTGCGTCGCTGTGTAACACCTTTCCATCCCGGTCCAACCAGCCGTTCGTCGGTCATCTTATGACACGAAACACATTTAACTCCGGAAATTTTTTCGCCTGAAGCCGCCATGGCCACATCCAGCTTTTCTCCTACTTCAACATCCGTAAACTTTCCTTCACCCCGGTTCGGGTCGTATGATGGGTTGCCCTCATCATTCATGGCTGATTCATTTTGTAATAAGCGCTTTTCGGCAGGTTCGTCGCCGGTTTGCTGGCCACCGCATGCTGCCATTAACAAAATGCCAGTTATTAAAATTAAGTTCTTCATATCGTGAGTTTTAAATTAACGCTACAAAACTATGTTTGAATGATAAACCTGATTATGATTTTCTGCAATGCTTTTTATGATTAAAATCATATTGTGATTTTTCTAACACAGAAATTGATGTTTTATCATATTCGGGTTTTTATCAAATATCTGATCCGGAATGATCGCGATATTTGTATAAAGAATATTTAATGTATGCCGTTATCAGGTCACCGGGTGGCCGCAGCCGGATCATTTTCAAGGGTGAAATTCAACTACGGTAATACCTGGGTGAACTTTGTATTACTCATAGAATGAGATTGTTACGACAGAAAGTGGATTTCGGGCTGCAACTTTTACAAACACTTGAGAGTCTCTTAATTAGAGTATTCCGGGAAAGCTATCATCAAAATCCTTATTTTTGATATCCCTCTTATCAGATTTTATTTAAAAACATAATTTATTCATGCATTTATTATACCGTTTGAGGCTATTTTTCCTCGTGGTAGTTTTAACATCACTTTGTGCTAATCATACATTTGCCACGCACCTGATGGGCGGAAGTATGACTTATGAGTACCTGGGAATGTCGGGGCCCGATCACCAGTATCTGGTAACCTTAAAAATTTACCGCTATTGCGATGCAAGCGGGGGAGGGACAGCGCCTCTTGACGCATCCATGTTTCTTGGTATTTACAACGAGGACCCCAATAATCCGAATGCCGATAAAAACTGGTTCCGCACCGATAATTTAATACGTATCAGCAACACCTTTATAACTCCTCCCAGTCCAGGGGTCGACTGTTCGTTTAACACCACCGTATGTGTAGAAGAGGGAATTTTTGAAGCAACCATCACGTTGCCACCAAGCACCGGTGGCTATCATTTAATGGTTGAACGCTGTTGCCGGAATGGTAATATTATCAACCTGTCTACTCCCGGCAGTATCGGTCAAACATATTATTGCTTTATCCCGGCCAATCCTGTCATTAATACCAGTCCGCAATTCAGTGATATTCCGGTTCCATTTATTTGTACCGGCGATACAGTTACCATTGTTAATAATGCATTCGATCCTGATGGCGACAGCCTGGTATATTCATTTGAACTTCCATACAGCGGCTATTCCTCCAGTGTTAACCCGGTACCCGATCCGCAATTTGATAACAATCCTTACGGATGGACCATTCCGGGTGTACTGTATAATCCCGGTTATTCACTGGCCTCACCCTTTGGCCTTGGTGGATACACTTATATTGATTCCGAAACGGGACTGACGAAGTATTATATCCCGAACCAGGGATTTTATGTGGTTGCCATTGAAATTAAAGAATACCGGAAT
>CAZPKJ010000023.1:6890-26573 GCA_964587075.1 uncultured Flavobacteriaceae bacterium
GGTAAGGCGCGATTTACAACTCATCGCCATAGCATGTCCTGTAAATGCCATCCCTGTTTTATCGGCTGCCGGTGGGTCGGGACAGACCAGTTTTACAGTTACCGAAGGGCAAACGATTTGCTTTCCGGTATCATTTGTCGACCCCAATGGTGACAGTTTATTTCTCACTTCATCGGGAGTAATTTTTAACAGTGCCGTTGTAAATCCTCCCGCATCACTACCAAATGCCAATGGCGATGGTTTTGTTACATCACAATTCTGCTGGAGCACCGAGTGTGGCATGGCCCAGGCCGCACCATACCAGTTTGTAGCTACAGTCACCGATAACGGTTGTCCACCCAAAATAGCCAACCAGATTTTTTCAATCAAAGTAAATCCAAGTCCGTTGCCTCCCGCACCGGCCGTATCAATAACCCAGAGCCCGCCCGGAGCCATTTGTAACGGCACCGTGGTAACCTTTACCGCCATACCTACTTTTGGAGGAACCAGTCCCGTATATCAGTGGCAGGTGAATGGTGTAAACGTTGGCGTCAACTCCAACACGTATACATCTTCCACCTTAATCAATGGTGATGTCATTACCGTATCCATGACCTCCAATTCAACCTGTGTGAGCAGTTTTGGCGCCGTTTCGCCCCCGGTGGTGATGGTGGTGAATCCGTTTGCTTCTCCACAGGTTTCTATTTCGTCAGTGCCTCCCAATCCCATTTGCGCTGGAACCAATGTTACATTTACCGCTTTACCTGTCAACCCAGGCCCGTCACCGGTTTATCAGTGGACGGTGAACGGCATTAACGCAGGTGCGAACAGCCCGGTATTCAGCAGCAGCACACTCACCATGGCCAGCCAGGTAAGTGTTTCCCTTACATCCGATCCCGCCTGTCCGTCGGCTATCAGTAACGTGATAAATATGGTGGTAAATCCGGTCCTCACACCCTCGGTATTAATCACCAGCGACAACATAGGAGCCATCTGCCCCGGACAACTGGTAACATTCACGGCATTTCCAACCAATGGGGGAGCCCCACCGGTTTACCAGTGGCAGGTGAACGGGGTCAATGTTGGTATTAATTCCAATACTTTCACCAGCTCAACACTTAACAATGGCGATAATGTAAGTGTAATTTTAACATCCGGCGAAAGCTGTATTACCACACCAACCGCTAATTCAAATGTTATTAATATTGTTGTTACCGCTCCAACGGCACCATCGGTTTCAATTGCATCCAATCCTTCAGGACCAATTTGTGCGGGCGATAATGTAATTTTTTCAGCAACACCATCATTCGGCGGATCAGCCCCAACTTACCAGTGGTACATTAACGGAGTGTTTACCGGATTCACCGGAAGCATTTTTGCTACGGCCAACCTTGTTAATAATAATCAGGTAAGTGTAATAATGACTTCGAGTTTGTCATGTGTAACCACAGCCACAGCAAACAGTAATGTGATTGTAGTAACCGTGAACCCAATTATCAACCTGAACGCGTCCATCACGGCCAATCCTGCGGGCCCTGTTTGTCCGGGTACACCCATAACTTTTACGGCCAATGTGGTGAATGGCGGATCCAGTCCATCATTTCAATGGCAGCTAAACGGGGCCAATACCGGTGTCAACAGTGCCACGTTTTCGGGCAGCGCTTTCGCGGATCAGGACGTTGTACGGGTAATTGTAACGTCGAACCAGGTTTGTGTGTCGCCTGTTAATTTTATTTCAAATCAGCTCGTCATATCCATATTACCAACCGTTATACCATCGGTATCCATTACACCGGTTCCTGCGGGCCCAGTTTGCGCCGGAACCAATATTACTTTCACGGCAACGCCGCTGTCGGGAGGCGCGTCACCAACTTACCAGTGGACCGTTAATGGTGTTATTTCAGGCGGAAGCGGTGCTACATTCTCAACCTCTTCTCTAAATGATGGTGATGTGGTTCAGGCAACATTATTTTCAAATGCATCTTGCCCGGTGCCTGCTTCAGTTGGATCCAACCAGGTTGTTGCCAGTATAATTCCGTTGGTAACTCCTTCAGCTGCCATTTCGGTGGCGCCCTTGTTTCCGGTATGCGAGGGTACACAAGTTACATTTACTGCCATAACAGCCTATGGAGGCGCTTCACCTACCTTTCAATGGCGAGTTAATGGTGTTGCCGGCGGAACCAACAGCAATGTATTTACTACTTCAACATTGAATGACGGCGATACAGTTTTGGTAAGGATGATAAGCAACCAGAACTGTGCGGTGCCCACTACTGTTTTTTCCAATTTTATTGTAGCTGATATTCTGCCTTACCTTTCACCCGTGGTTAGTATAGGTGCCTTGCCGGGATTAACGGTTTGTGCTGGTGATTCTATTTATTTTACAGCCAATGGTGTAAACGGTGGGGTATCGCCATTTTACCAATGGTACCTGAATGGTTTACCATCGGGGTCCAACTCAAACAATTATTCAGGTACATTCAGTAATGGTGACAGCATACATGTAATCTTGACTTCATCATATCTCTGCCTGAACCAGCCTTCCGATACATCCAATGTGATGGCGGCTGTGGTCAACCCAAACCTGACACCATCAGTTGGCATCACGGTTAACCCTGTTGGCGCTGTTTGTCCGGGCGACCTTCTTACATTTACCGCTGCACCTGTTAATGGCGGGCTGGTACCGGTTTATGAGTGGTTTGTTAATGGCCTGCAGGTTCCGGGTAATGCAGCAGTTTATAGTTCCGCAACATTACAGAATGGTGACCTGGTACGTGCCCGTTTGATCTCTTCCGAAACATGCCTCACATCGCCTTCGGCCGGTTCAAATAATATCATGGTGGTTATCAGTCCCAATATAACTCCCGGTATAACCATCAGTGTGAATCCGGCATTTCCAATTTGTGACGGCGACACAGTTACGTTCTCAACTTCATATACCGGTGCAGGTGCTTCACCGATGTTCGACTGGCGTGTTAACGGCATCTCAGTTGGTGTAAGCAGCCAGCAATTTACCACAAATCAACTTTCAAATAATGATATGGTTGATGTAGTACTTCAATCGTCAGCGTTTTGTGCATTACCGGCAACGGATACCTCGAACATTATTGTTGCCGTTGTTGATCCATTGCTTACACCGGTTGCTTTCATTACCGCAACGCCTCCCGGAACGTTTTGCGATGGCGCCGAAATAACGTATTCCGCTTCGGGAATCTTTGGTGGTACCTTACCGGGATACCAGTGGATGCTGAACGGAATATTTATCGGCAGTAATAACGATACTCTGATTTCATCAACGTTTATGGATGGTGACACACTTCAGCTGATTTATACTTCAAATGAAAGGTGTCTGGCCGTGAATCCTGTATTATCAAACCAGATAATTATAGACAGACTTCCACCGTTGCAGCCTGTGATCATTGCACCCGATGAAGTTTGTTTTGGAACAGAGGTAACGATGTCGGTTACCGGAACCGGAGGAACAGGTGGTCCATATTATTACAGCTGGGATAATGGATTGGGAGACGTTACATCTATTACTTTTATACCCGGCCAAACTACCACTTTTACGGTAACTATGGATGATTCCTGCAGTACGAAACGCAGTGTATCAAAAACCATACAGGTTAATCCGCTTCCCGAACCCGGATTTGTTGTAATGCCACCCTCTTCAACCATACTCAGCCCCTGGTTTGAATTCACCAATACCAGTACCAATGCAAATTCATGGGTTTGGTGGTTTGGCGATGGAAATACATCTAATTTACAGCATCCCGATCATTACTATGAAGGTCATGGTTATTATACGGTTCAGCTTACAGCCACCAGTGACGATGGTTGTGTCGACAGCACATCACAGCGAATCCTGATTGAAGACGTAGTTACTTTTTACATTCCTAATGCTTTCACACCTAACGGTGACGGTGTTAATGATGTATTTGGAATAACCGGAAATTCGGTTTCGGGTTATAGTTTAAATATTTATGGCCGATGGGGACAACCTGTATTTAAATCGGACGGACCGTTTAAAGGCTGGAATGGAAATGACCAGAACGGAAATCCCGCACCCGATGGTGTTTATGTATATTCATTAAAAGTATTTAATGATCCTGAAGCAAAAACACATACAGGTACTGTTACATTGGTACGGTAATATTACCAGTTTTGTGTTTTAATAACATTAGCCGTTTCCGGTGACATTTTTGCGGGCTTCCTCTTAAATACCTTTTGGGATACCGAGATAAATGGTTTTTCAAAAGCCAGGTAAAAAAGCCATGCGAACACAACAGCTATACCAACGTAAATAAAAAGCATGAATACTTTGGCGGGATCACTCATGTTTTCGCCGGTAACCTGCTTGAGAACGAATTCGGCAGCTGCACCGGAAAAAAAGTGGGTAATATACAGTGAATAGGAAATCTTTCCAAGGAATGTTGTTACCGGGTTTTTAAAATTAACAAATGCGATTACCAGGAACGCGATAATTCCCGCGAAAGCGTTTGGCAGTCCCTGTTGACCATAACAAATCAACATGGCTGTCATGGAGGCATAACTGAAATAATTCCTGTCAATATTATCTGTTTTATAAAGGAACAGTAGAATCCCTAATATGAAGAATGAGTTGTCCCTGAAAAACAGAATGTAATCGTTATGTATGAGGAAAGAAGCGCTCAGAATGAGCAATACCACGCTCAAATAAATCCTGTTTGAGGCTACACGCATGATAAGGGGAAGGAGGAATGCGATTACGATATAAAACTCGAATTCAATTTCAAGGGTCCAGTATACATCTATATATTTTTTGGCATCCAGAAAAGAATACATATAAGTAATATTGGCCAGAATGGTGTTCCACGCGGTACCCGGCCAGTCCATGCCCTCAACAGGTTTACCCCGTAGCATGATGGAACCGTAATATATTCCGGCAACCATTAAAATAGCCACCCAGGATGGCGGGCCGATTCGAACCATTCGTTTGAGCAGAAAACCAAAGGCGTTTGTAATGGTATATCCCGACCTGTACATGGCATAGGGAATAATAAAACCGGAGATTACAAAGAATACCTGGACACCTAGTTTGCCATATGAGAAATAATCGCCAAGCAGGTTAGGGAGGATAGAAGGGATGTTGGAATTGGCAAAGTGAAAAAATACTACGGCCAGCGCGGCAATCCCTCTTAAAAAATCAAGGATCTCAATATGCGCCTTACCTCCCGACGGTGTTTTTTCGTCACCCATTAAATCTCATTTTTCGGGCTAAAGATAGGAACATAAAATTTATATTGGCAAAGTGGGTATTGGCAGGCTGGTTTACCCGGATGCATATACCAACCGGATTAATTATTTTTACAGGATTGTTTGGAAATGGTACTGATATATTTATACTTGTCCCTTTTGTATGCATTTGGCTGGCCACAATCCGGTAAAGAGGGTTTGTTTATTACTTACACCGGTTCGGTCACCTTCATCTCGGATGCACCGCTTGAAACTATTACTGCACGCAGCACCCATCTGAAAGGAGTTATAGATACTTCAAACAATTCATTCGCTTTTACTTTGGATGTTTCCTCATTTGTTGGCTTTAACAGCCCGTTGCAAAGAGAGCATTTCAATGAGAACTATATGGAATCGGCATTTTATCCTACTGCAACCTTTAAAGGAAAAATTATTGAAGCCGTCTCCTATAAGTTGCCTGGCACATACGAAGTTCGTGCCAAGGGTACACTCAATATTCACGGGATACCGCATGAAAGACTTATCAGGGCTCAAATTGAAGTAAAGCCTAACCAGATTTCGGTCGAGGCCGATTTTATGGTTTCCCTGGCTAATCATAATATCAAGATACCACGGATTGTAAACCAAAAGATTTCGCCCGATATAAAAGTGTCGGTATCTGCAAACCTGAAAAAGTTTGAGGTTAAATGACCAGGCGCATAAATATTCTCATGATTACGGTATTTTTCGAAATGCTCGTCATTCCATTACAGGGCCAGGTTCCTTATTTCAGAAAAATAAACATTACCGGGGTATCGACCGATTTTAAAGTACGTGCCATATGCCAGGATTCGCTGAAAGTGATCTGGCTTGGTACCAATGAGGGTCTATACCGTTTTGATGGTTTGAATTTTGTCATGGCCGAACTTCCTCCGTTGCCAGGGAAAGCGAATATCAGCGCCCTTTCGGCGATTCCGGGAAACGGTATCATGGCAGGCACCCAGTCGGGAACGCTGTTTACTGTTTTCAACGGAAACGTGAAAGTGCTTACCAGCGATTCGGTTAAACCTCAAGCATCGGTTTCATCCATTGGTGTTGATACCTATGGTTCGGTTTGGATCGGAACCCGTGGCGACGGGGTTTACAAATACCATCAGGGGAAATTCCGGCACATTGATTCCGATGATGGCATCGGTGATAACTACATCTATACGGTTTGTGTAATTGACAGCGTAATTTGGCTTGGCAGCGACCGCGGTATCTCGGCAATCAGCGATCGTAAGGATGGGCTCCGGGTTACAAACATTACCACCAGAGATGGGTTACCTGAAAATATAGTCAGGAACATTATCCGGGGTCCTGGAAGTACCATTGGTATTGGAATGGAAGAAAAGGGATTTTGCCTTTATGATTATTCAGCGAATTTGTTTAATTATCCCCCTTATTTCAAGGAGTGGAGCAGCGGACCTGTTACAGCGGTTACATTGCTTGAAAATGAATTCTGGATGGGTACGCTGAAGCAGGGAATAACCGATTATGAGTTCCGTGCAGGCAAAAGAATCCGGCAGTTTTCGAGAATAGAAGGATTCAGAGGAATTGATATCAGTTGTATAGTTACCGATCATGAAGGTAATGTATGGATTGGTGCCGGCAATGAACTCTACATGTCACCCGGTGAAAAAATAGAATACCTGCACACTATCGGTGAACTGAAGCTTGGAAACATCCGTTCCATCCTGGTAGATGACGACGACAATATATGGTACAGCAATGAATTTGGGGTTCATTATTTCAACAGGAATTACAGCAGAACACAAAAAATAACAGATCCCCTAAAAGGAACAGCATTCGGTAATTATTCGGTAATTTCATTTTATCAGGATCATCACGGATACATCTGGATGGGCACCTTCGATAAAGGGGTCATCCGTTACGATACCCAAACTGGCCGGTTTCTGATATTTAATGAAGATCATGGCCTTATTAACCCTAATGTATTATCCATTGATGGTGATGAGAATGAAATCTGGTTTGCAACTTTAGGAGGTGTAAGCAAATGTTCATTCACTGATTCCACATTGAATGGGGTTGGTAATTTTACAGGTTTCAGCGAAGAGAACGGGTTAGGCAATAATTTTATTTATAAAGTATTTATTGATTCAAAAGGTGTAGTTTGGTTTGGTACCGATGGCAAAGGTGTTACCTGTTATAAAAATGGGATGTTCACTAATTTTAATGAATCACATGGGTTAAAGAGCAGTGTTATTTATTCCATTACCGAAGATTCACAGGGTCATATCTGGGTGAGCAGTGTGGATGAGGGCTTGTACAAATTTAACGGGTCGGTCTTTACGAACTTTTCTCAAAGTGATGGTTTGAGCGATCTGAATATTTCAGCAATATCGGTTGACGACCGGGGAAACCTGATGGTTATTCACCGTAAAGGTATTGATATTGTTGACCCGGATGGCGTAAGGGTGGTTTCGTATGGCAATGAAGTTGGATTAACCGACATTGACCCTGATATAAATGTTATCGATGTCGATTCAAAAGGTAATACCTGGATTGGTATACGTGATGGAATTGTAAAACTTTCGTTCGGTGAAAGGGCCGGATCGCATGAACCGGTGGTTGTTTTGAACAGGATATTATCTTTTCTGCTGCAGTCCGACACCGCGGGACAAGTGTCGTTTGCGCACGATAAGAACCATATTTCATTCGACTATTTCGCCATTTGGTATACCAATCCCGAAGCGGTCAGTTACCGGTACAAACTCGATGGCTACAATGATGAGTGGGTAACTACCCGCGACCGGTTTATCACGTTTCCGAACCTCCGGCCGGGAAAGTACAGGTTCAGTATAACGGCTTCGCACAATGGAAGTTATAACTATGATGATGCAGTGAGCCTTGATTTTGTTATCAATCAGCCCTTCTGGGAACAATCGTGGTTCATTGTATTGCTGATGGCCCTGACCGCAGCAGCAGTGAGCATCTATCTCCGTTATCGCGACAAGCGGATTAAAGCCATGGAAGTGTTAAACCGTGAAAGAATTGAATCGCAGTTTGAGGTGCTGAGGAACCAGGTTAACCCGCACTTTCTGTTTAATAGCTTCAATACTCTTATCTCAGTAATAGAGAGTGATAAAAATGTAGCGGTAGAGTATGTAAATAAATTATCGGATTTTTTCAGAAGCATTTTAGCATACCGCGATACCGACCTGATTTCTCTCAAAGATGAACTTCATCTGGTGGATGATTATATTTTCCTTCAGCAAAAGCGATACGGAACCAATTTTCGGGTATCCGTTCAAATGCCCGATACGTTGAAGGAAACTTCATTCGTGCCGCCGCTGGCCATTCAAACGCTTCTCGAAAATGCGCTCAAACATAATGCCGTTTCGGTAGAATCGCCTTTAACCTGCGAATTGCTGATTGAAGATAATAACTATCTCATAGTACGCAATAATATTAATGTACGGCTACAAAAAGAGCCATCAACCGGACTGGGTCTGCAAAATGTCAGGAACCGGTATAAATTATTAACTGGTTATTAACTGGCACGGATATCGTTGTTTCAGAAACCGGAGGCTATTTTACCGTTAAATTACCATTGATAAAATCAACTTAAGAATCCATGAAGTATCTTATTATAGAGGATGAAGACCCGGCTGCGCTAAGGCTGCAGAAAATGATTACCGAAGCGGAACCGTCGGCGGTTATGGTAAAACACCTGGTAAGCGTTAAAAGCTCGGTTGAATATTTGATAAAAAATGCTCATCCTGATTTGATTTTTATGGATATCAGGCTTGCCGATGGCGATAGTTTTGAGATATTTAAAAAGGTAGAGCCAAAGTGCCCGGTTATATTTACAACTGCTTACGATCATTATGCAGTGAACGCCTTTAAAGTAAACAGTATCGGATATTTGCTGAAGCCGGTAAAACTCACCGAGCTTCAGGATGTACTGAGCAAGTACCGGAAGCTTGGATATTCACAGGATTCGGGCGTGATTGATTATTCAAAAATTGCCGAACTGATTCAGAAAAAAGCTGAATTTCAAAAACGTATCCTGACCCGGTTTGGCGATACACTTAAAACCATTGAGGTTTCGGATATTGCTTATTTTTATACCGAGCAAAAAAATAACTTTCTAAAAACATTCGCAGGCGCCGATTATCCCATCGACCAAACCCTCGACCAGGTAGAACAGATGGTTGATCCTGCTGAATTTTTTCGCATCAACCGTCAGATAGTCGTGAATATTAAAGCCATTAAAAAAATGGTTACCTATTCAAAGTCACGCGTAAAACTTATTCTTGAACCTCATTCCGACCACGATTTAATTGTGAGTACCAACCGCTCTCCGGTATTCAAAAACTGGCTTACAGGCACTTGATTTTTGAGTTTGATTCCTTTTCAGTGTCCGATTATTCCCATTCAGCACTTTTAATTTTACTTTCCAGGCGTTTTGGAAGTATTTTTGGTGTGAGTCAGTTGAATTAAAGCCTAATCAGACTATTCTTATCCGAAAAACCAAACCAATATGTCGATACCGGTAGTGACCAGGACCTTATTAACATTATTTGTGATAGCATATACCCTGCTACTGCCATCCTGTAAGCATGAGCCGGTTGTGCCGGTGAATGTTTCCGGTAATGGGAATGGCGGCGGCGGCGGTGGCGGTGGCGGCAATGGTGTTCCCTGTGACCCCAATACGGTTTATTTTCAGCAACAAATACTACCTTTTATTATTTCAAATTGTGCCAAAAGCGGTTGCCACGATGCCGCTTCGGCACAGGATGGCGTTATTTTGAATTCTTATGCCAATGTAATGAGTACCGGCGATGTTGAACCATTCAATTTAGGTGATAGTGAAATATGGGAAGTTATTAACGAAACAGATCCCGATAAGGTAATGCCACCCCCGGGTGAACCCCCGCTTACCCAGCAACAAATTAATCTGATCGGACTTTGGATTACGCAGGGAGCGCAGAACCTGGTTTGTGATGATGCCTTAGGGCCCTGCGATTCGACTAATGTAAGCTATTCGGCTCTGGTAGTTCCGATATTACAGAACAAGTGTGTAGGGTGCCATACAACCGCGAATAGTTCCAATAAGTTTGTAAATTTGGCCAGCTACAATGGTGTTGCGGCTGTTGCAGCTACAGGCCAGTTATATGGAGCCATTACGCACACCGGGAATTTTACACCTATGCCCAGTAACGGGCCCGGTTTAAATGCCTGTGAGATCGCAAAAATTACCAATTGGATTAACGAAGGATATTTAAACAACTGATGGTTTCAATATATAAACACCGTGTGACTCTCACCATTTCATGCCTGTTCCTGATTTCATTACAGGGGTGTTACTATGATGTAGAAGAAGAGTTGTATCCCGATTCGGTAATATGCGATACTTCGGCGGTAACTTATTCGGGTGATGTAAAAGCCGTACTCGACAATAACTGTAACTCATGCCATAGCCAGTTGGTCGCTCAGGGCGGAATCGTGCTCGATAACTACACCTCGGTTAAGTCAGTTGCCGGTAATGGAGTCTTACTGGGTGCAATCCGCCACGATTCAGGATTTTCACCAATGCCACAAGGCGCTTCAAAATTAAGCGATTGTATCATTTTAAAAATTGAAAAATGGGTGGCTGACGGCTCACTAAACAATTAAAAAACATGAAAAGAAATATTTTTATTATCATTCTTGCCCTTGCGGTATTTGCCGGTATTTATGGCTGGTACATGTACGAAAAACCTGTTGCCAACATTGCCGGCTTAAAGCCTGAATTCAACCTGGATGCAACCGAACTCTACGGCAATTTTGAGTCGGATGAGGATATCGCAAACGATAAGTATTTGGGAAAAATCATTGAGCTTAATGGTACGGTCCGTGAAAAACTAACTGATGAATCAGGACTCACTGTCATCCTGGAAACAGAAAATGAAATGTTTGGCATAAATTGTGGATTAGGTGAAGGGCAGGAAGCCGCATTTGAAAAGTTGAATGCCGGCGATAAAGTAACCATCAGGGGCGAATGTGCGGGATTTACCATGGATGTGGTTATGGTAAGATGTGTTATCATCAGTTAATGTAAAATCACTATTTAAAATCAGAACCCCTTTTAAAATTAATTTATCATGAGAAATAATCAAGTTTATTTTATTGCACTTAAATTGTTTGTACTTGTATTGGTTGCCGGATTCACAACGATGGATGCCGCAGGCCAGTCGAAGTATTTTACCCGCGAAGGAAAGATTGAGTTTTTATCAAAAGCACCCCTCGAGGATATTACAGCGATTAATAAAAAAGTCACCTGTATACTGGATATTGAATCGGGCCAAATGGAGTTTTCGGTTCTTATGAAAGCATTCGAATTCGAAAAAGCCCTTATGCAGGAACATTTCAACGAGAATTATGTTGAGTCCGATAAGTATCCTAAAGCGATATTTAAGGGTGAAATCAAAAACAAGGATTCAGTGAACTTTGCCAAAGACGGCGCATATCCCGTTACCGTTAGTGGCAAAATGACTATACACGGAGTAACCAACGATGTTTCATATCCTGGTAATATCATGGTTAAGGCCGGCACTGTTTCGGGAACAGCCGAAATTGAAATTAAGCTGAAGGACTATGAAATTTCTATTCCCAAGGTAGTAAAGGATAATATCGCCGAAACCGTTAAGGTGACTATTCATGTAAATATGAATCCTTTTAAGTAATTTTACTTCAAATACGGATCGTATGAAATGTTTTAAATCGCTGTTATTTTTAATTGTATTTATAAGTTTCCCAAATGCGGTTCTGCTGGCGCAGGATGATCTCCTGAGTTTGCTGGGCGACGAAAAACCGGAAATTGAAAGGGTTACCAATGCCTTTAAATCGAGCCGGGTCATAGCCAGTCATTCACTTGAACATGTTGGAGGTGGCGTACTCGATTTCAGAATCATGCACCGTTTTGGATCTGTTGAAAATGGCGGTTATGATTTGTTCGGCCTTGATCAGGCGACAATCCGGTTAGGACTGGATTATGGCGTAACCGACAGACTGACCGCCGGTGTTGGGCGCAGCACGCTGAATAAAGAAATTGACGGATTTTTAAAGTACCGCCTCCTTTGGCAGTCGAAAGGAGCAAAGGACATTCCGTTGTCTATCGTACTTGTTACGGGTACTACCCTCAATACTACCAAATGGAGTGAACCCGACAGGAAAAATTATTTTTCATCCCGGATGGGATATTATTACCAGGTTATATTCGGAAGGAAATTCTCCGATGCATTTTCATTTCAGTTGAGTCCTTTAATGGTACACCGAAACCTGGTAGAAAAAGTCGATGATAATCACGACATATTTTCACTCCAGCTCGGAACACGGTTAAAACTAACCAACCGGATTGCGATAACAGCCGATTACTTTTACATTCTTCCCGATCAGCTGGCCGATGATAATACCAATCCTTTATCGATTGGATTTGATATCGAGACCGGAGGCCACGTTTTTCAATTACACTTTACCAATGCCCCCGCCATGAACGAACGGGCATTTATTACCGAAAACAAAGGTTCGTGGGACAAAGGCGACATTCATTTTGGTTTTAACATTTCTCGCGTATTTACACTCGACCGTAAGAATTGATCCCACAAGTATCATTCCGGTAACGGTTTGTTTGCTGAACCGCGTCATATACCAGCTCACTTTCACATCTGGTGCAATTGGGCGGAACGGGTCACTATTAAAGCATTTAAGGGGTGTAACAGTTTTGTAGGATTTGACCTTATTTTATCCTGAAATGGTTCATCCCTCCTGATTATTTTAAAATAGCCTGAATTCTTACAGGTATTTTATGATTCGCTGGCGGTTTAACTATGCTGTTTTTATATAAAACCAACTGTTAATCAGCATGGTAAGACTTTAGTAAAGCTGTCACATCCAACTTTTACGGGGAAACCTTACAACCTGAGGTTGAACAGCGCTTATGAATTACGATTGCCCTTCATGGAGAGTATAATTGGAATACGGTTAAATCCGTCAAAATGAATGTCCAATTAAATTCAGGCCACATGGGGAAAAATCTACAAAAGTACGTTTATGTTTTGCTGGCATCCGTCATGATCCTGGCAAATCAGGTAGAGTTGAAAGCGAGCCATTCAATGGGTGCCGATCTCACTTATGTTTGCCTCGGTGGAAATACCTACCGGTTACGTGTTTCGTTTTATCGCGATTGTATCGGAATAAATGCGCCAACGAACGTTTATATAAATGTGCGGTCGGTTACCTGCGGACAAAATATCGGGGTAACCGCGTATCCAATCCCGGGAACGGGGCAGGAGGTAACTCCATTATGTACCACGGCTGTTTCATCCTGTAACGGTGGTATTTTTACCGGTATCCAGGAATGGATATATGAAGGAATTATTACATTGCCTATGCAGTGTACCGACTGGACATTCAGCTACAATTTGTGTTGCCGTAATGCCGCTATCACCAATATTGCAAATCCCGCTTCCAGCACCTTTTATATTTATGCGACACTTAATAATACCGTTAGTCCTTGTAATAACTCACCAACATTCTCAAACAAGCCGGTTCCATTCGCCTGTTTGGGACAGCAGTTTTGCTTTAATCACGGAGCATATGATGCCGATGGCGATTCGCTGGTGTATTCATTGATTACACCTTATCAAACAGCAACCACAACAGTTACTTACAACGCGCCTTTTTCAGCTACCGATCCGCTTTCATCAAATCCTGCAATTTCATTCAATCCGGCCACAGGCGATATTTGTATGACGCCTACGAACCTCGAAGTAACGGTGATGGCCGTATTGGTTCAGGAGTACCGGAATGGCGTATTGATTGGTTCGGTTGAAAGAGATATACAAATTACAGTATTAAATTGTAATAATAATCTACCTACCCTTACGGGGATAAATGGAACGAACAATTTCAGTGCAACGGTGTGTGCCGGACAACAACTTTGCTTCTTTATTAATTCAGCCGATCCCGATGCCACACAAAATGTATATATAAACTGGGATGCCAGTATACCCGGCGCAACATTTACCTCTTCGGGAGGTCCCAGACCAACCGGAACATTCTGCTGGACACCGCCGCCAAGTGCTATCTCTAATAATTCCTATTGCTTTACGGTACGCGTAAACGATGACGCCTGCCCGATGAATGGCGCACAAATTTATTCCTATTGTATTACGGTAGTTGGAGTGGAGGTTGATGCCGGGCCCGATCAAACCATAGCATGTAACGATCAGGCAACCATCAACGCCGTGGCTTCGGGAGGAACGGGTAATTACACCTATTTATGGAGTAACGGGGTCACCCTGCCGATTCAAACGGTGGGGGCAGGTACCTATATAGTTACCGTTAGTGATGGTGTTTGCTCGAATCAGGATACCGTTAATGTGGTGAACGGTTTCATGCCAACTGCGGCATTTACCGCTACCGGTAGTTGTTTGAACAGCCCTGTCCAGTTTACTGACCAGACTACATTGCCGGGAGGGGTTATCATTTCCTGGAACTGGAATTTTGGCGGAACAGGCACCTCAACGATACAAAATCCTGTTCATACTTTTCCTGGCCCGGGAACTTATAATGTTCAGTTGATAGTTGAGACTAACCTGGGATGTATCGACACGGTTGTTCAGCCCGTGGTAATAGCCCCGCCACCCGTAGCAGCATTCACGGTTCCATCAGGTTGTGTGGGCGCTACGGTTACGTTTAATAATACTTCAAGTCCTGTTGCAGGTAGCACCTGGCAATGGAATTTTGGCAACGGTCAAACCTCAACGGCACAGAATCCGACAACAACATACCCAACACCGGGTACTTACAACGTAACCCTGATTGTTACCGATGCGTCGGGATGCACGGGAACCATAACACAACCGGTAACTATTCATCCCTTACCGATACCTTCATTTACCAATAATCCAATCAGCTGCCAGGGAGGAACTGTTACTTTCAATAATACATCACAACCAGGAGCAGGAACCATTGCCGGATATAACTGGAATTTTGGAAACGGACAAAGTTCCGGATCACAAAACCCTACTACGGTTTATGCATCTCCCGGAAACTATAATGTTTCATTAACAGTTACAAACAGTTTTGGCTGTTCGGCTACTATTATTCAAAATATTGGAGTTAATCCGCCCCCGGTTATTTCAGCCGGACTGAATCAATCGGTTTGTCTGGGTGGTTCAGCTACACTCACTGCTTCGGGAGGCATCACTTATGTTTGGAGCCAGGGTGGTCAAACCAACAATCCGATTACAGTGAACCCGTCGACCACCACAACTTATACTGTTGTAGGTACCGATGCAAATGGTTGTACGGCACAGGCCCAGGTTACTGTTAATGTGAACCCGCTTCCGTCAATAAGCGTAACACCAAGCCAGTCAATATGTGTTGGCCAGTCGGCTACCTTAACAGCATCGGGTGCAGTTTCCTATTCATGGAACCCAACAGGAAATACAACAGGTACCATCACGGTTACACCAGGTTCATCAACCTCATATGCAGTTACCGGAACCGATGCCAACGGATGCAGCAGCTCGGCTTTTACAACCGTAACCGTAAACGCATTACCGGTGGTAAATTTATCGAACGTATTTATATGTTCAGGCACCACTACAACACTCAATGCCGGTAATCCCGGTTCTACATACATTTGGTCGAACGGACAAACCACTCAAGCCATAAACATCAGTACCGCGGGAACATATACGGTTACCGTTACTAATCCCGCCGGGTGTACCGCTACAGGATCGGCAATTGCCAGTCAGAGCGGAACCATCACCAACAACTTGCAAAATGCTTCCTTCTGCAATGGTGGCAGTACCGTGTTAAATGCAGGTAATCCCGGAAGCACTTATCTGTGGTCGAACGGGTCAACATCACAATCAATTACTGTGAATTCAGGCGGGGCCTATTCGGTAACCATTACCGATCCCAACGGATGTTCAGGTATAATTTCAACTACTGTTAATGTTAATCCTATACCTGTTGCCAGCTTTACACCAAATGATATATGTATCAACCAGCCGCTGCAGTTCAATGATGTTTCAACGATTGCCTCTGGAAGTATCGTGTCGTGGAACTGGGATTTCGGTGATGGAAACGTATCGCAGCTTCAGGACCCTGTTCATACGTATGCGACCTGGGGTTCATATACGGTAACGCTTACTGTAACCAGTAACATGGGCTGTACCAGCACTACCACACGTACTTTTAATGTTTACCCGCTGCCACAGGCCAACTTCAGTTATAACTTCTCCTGTGTGAATGAATTGATACAGTTTACCGATATGTCGTTTACCCAGATGGGAAATATCACCTCCTGGTTCTGGGATTTCGGAGACGGAACCACTTCAACACAACAGAACCCGCAGCATGCGTTTTCTTCGGCTGGTATGCAGGTAGTAACACTTACCATTACCACAGCGGGTGGTTGTACCGATACCAGGCCACGTAATATCCAGATATATCCTATACCCACACTTGATTTTAACACCGTACAAAGTGGTGTATGCCTCAGTTCAACGGCAACTATTGTAAACAATTCCACATCAACCAATGGGGCCATCAACAGCTGGTTTTGGGATTTTGGCGATGGAACAACTTCTGCTGCCTCGAATCCTACACACCAGTATAATTCGCCAGGAACTTATAATATAACATTAATTGGTGTTACATCGCACGGTTGCCGCGATACCCTGCAACAGCCGTTCACGGTGTATTCATTACCTGTAGCCGATGCCGGTGCAAATCAGGATATCTGTAATGGTGTAACAACCACACTCAACGCATCGGGCGGAGTCAGTTACTTGTGGAGCACCGGAGCTACCACACAATCTATCCAGGTAACTCCAACAATTACTACCATGTATTATGTAACGGTAACCGATGCAAACGGGTGTACGGGCCGCGACAGTGTACGGGTTATTGTAAGAGTTATTCCTGCCGCTAATGCCGGCCCCGACGTATCGGTTTGTGCAGGCGGTTCGGTCACTCTCAACGGAAGTGGTGGTCCATACCTGTTATGGAACCCCGGCGGACAAACCACACAATCGATTACCGTTACTCCATCGGTAACCACCAATTACACATATACGGTAACTTCACTGGCAGGTTGTTCAAGAACAGATACGGTGAGAGTTACTGTTAACCCGCTTCCGGTTGCCAATGCCGGCCCCGACCAGATGATTTGCGATGGAGCCACAGCAACTCTTACGGCCTCAGGAGGCAACACCTACCAGTGGATGCCCGGTGGCATGACCGGATCAACTGTGTATGTTGCACCGGCCAATCCTACAGTTTATACAGTTCAGGTTACCAATATCAACGGCTGTAAGTCGAGTGATACCGTTTCTGTTGGTATCAATCCGGTTCCTTCCGCTAACCTGTCGCCCGCGTTTTTCTGTTTGGGCAGTTCAACAGTGCTCGACGCCGGTAATGCGGGAAGTACATATCTCTGGTATCCCAATGGCGAAACCACACAAACCATTACCGTTTCCGATTCGGGTTATTATGAAGTTCAGATTACAAATGGATTCGGTTGCATTGGTCTTGCTTCAGTAAACGTAGTTGTTGGCGGAACATCGATAGCTACGAATCCCGTTAATATTAATATTTGTAACGGACAAACTACAACGCTCAATGCGTCAAATCCGGGGTCAACTTATCAATGGTCGACAGGGGCAACATCACAAACTATCACCGTTTCCGCCACCGGAACCTATACCGTTACCATTACCGATCAAAGCAATTGTTCCGCTTCGTTTGCTTCAAATGTTGTTGTGAATCCGCTTCCGCAGATTTCATTTACACCAACCCCGGTATGTTTTGGACAGGCCACCACCGTAGTAAACAATACCACAGTTTCGCAGGGTTCTATCCTGAACTGGAACTGGACCATGGGTGATGGCGGTGTATCATCGGCGCAAAGCCCGGTTTACACATATAACGCGCCGGGTATATATGATATAACACTTACCGCGCAAACAGGAATGGGTTGTACCGCCACGTCAACGCAGCAGGCAACCGTAAGCACCAGGCCCGTTGCCGATTATTCAGTAAATCCCGCCTGTACAGGTGCCATCATGAATTTTACCGATAATTCTTCTATTGCACAGGGAGCTATTAACAGCTGGTTATGGAACTTTGGAGATGGTACAACTTCGGCATCACAAAACCCGGGACATATCTATTCGGCACCAGGCATTTATACAACCACCCTGGTGGTAAGTTCGGCGTCGGGTTGTTCCGATACCATAAGCAGGGATGTTTTAGTGTATGATTCTCCCGTTCCTCAGTTTACTGCGCAAAATGTTTGCGAAGGACAATCGGTTACCTTTATTAATACCTCGTATATAAACGACGGCTCTATTTCGGGATACAACTGGAACTTTGGCGATGGAAACACCTCAACCGCAACGGATCCTGTACATATATTCACCGGGCCCGGAACCTATGACGTTACGTTAGTGGCTACATCCGATTCGGGTTGTTTCGCCAGTGTTACCAGCCAGGTTATAATTCATCCCTCACCTGTGGCAGCGGCATCAGTACCTCCGGTATGCAGCGGTTCTGTGGCGGTGTTTACCAACCAAAGTACCATTGTTTCAGGCACCATATCAAATAACTATTGGAATTTTGCCGATGGGGGGTCATCCAATGATGTAAACCCATCGCATACCTATACCCTTGACGGATCCTATACCGCATTGCTGGTAGTTACTTCCGATATGGGATGTATAGATAGTGTGCAGATTCCGGTTACAGTTCATCCATTGCCGATAGCAGGATTTACTTCGGCCGGTGCGTGTTTTGGAAACGCTGTACAGTTTACCGACATATCTGTAATAAACAACGGCTCACTGGCATCGTGGAACTGGAACTTCGGCGACGGTTCATCGGGTATTTTACAAAATCCGACACACAACTATACACAAACCGGAAGTTTCCCTGCAACATTAATTGTTACATCAAATAATGGGTGTACCGACAGTGTTTCAAATACAGTAAACGTATATCCCGTTCCGGTAGCACAATTTACAGGCAGTAATGTTTGCCAGGGAAGTGTTTCACAATTCTACAATCAGTCGACTGTAAGCGGAGGTGGGGTACTGAATGCCACCTGGGATTTTGGTGATGGAAATTCATCCACCGACCAGAATCCGGTTCATACCTATGCGGCTCCGGGAACCTATAATGTGACCCTTACGGTATCGTCGCAATCGGGATGTTCGGATGTGTTATCGGCAACTTACATCATATATGCGCCACCGGTTCCTTTATTTGCTGCAGCCAATGCCTGCGACGGTTCACCTGTACTGTTCACCGATCAGTCTACTTCACAGGATGGAGCTATAAGTTCATGGAGTTGGGATTTTGGCGATGGAACCGCTTCAACATCGGCAGCACCGGTACACAGTTTCCCGACGGCGGGGGTCTATGCAGTAA
>CAZPKJ010000024.1:0-26405 GCA_964587075.1 uncultured Flavobacteriaceae bacterium
GTGAAGCGTGAATTTGCTCCTGTGTACCGCGGGCTTCATGTACTAAAACGCGATGAACAGGGAAGGGAAAATTGTACGGCCTGCGGATTATGCGCAGTGGCTTGTCCGGCCGAAGCTATTACCATGACCGCTGCCGAACGCAAGCCGGGTGAGGAGCATTTATACCGTGAGGAAAAATACGCGAGCGTTTATGAAATCAATATGTTGCGGTGTATATTTTGCGGTCTGTGCGAGGAAGCATGTCCTAAAGAAGCCATATTCCTTACCGACCGTATTGTAAACTCTGGCTTTCTGCGGGATGGATTTATATACGGAAAGGATAAATTGGTTGAACCGGTGGATCCGGCTAAAAGAATTGATATTTCAGAACGGTTGCAGGCTCACAGAACAGATTAAAAAATAATTTAAATCAGTAGTTGTTAATTTTTAAATTCGCACCCTGTTTCAGGATCATAAAGCATAAGTAACTTCATGTCGGCGTACCTCTTTTATATACTAGCCTTTCTGACTACCGTTAGTGCGATGATGGTGATTTTTTCGCGCAAACCGGTTTACAGTGTTTTGGCGATGATTTTTTGTTTGTTCACACTTGCCGGGCATTATGTGATGCTGAACGCGCAGTTTTTAGCCGCGGTGCATGTAATTGTTTACTCCGGTGCCATCATGGTGCTTTTTCTGTATGTTATCATGATGCTGAACCTGAATGCCGAACTCGAACCGCATAAATCAACTGTTGCAAAAACCCTTGCTGTTGTTTCGGGAGGTATATTGCTTTTGGTACTGGTGGGTGTTGTGAAGTCGGCCGACGGACTTGAACTGAATCCCGCCGGCGATAATCAAATTGGTATGGTAGAGTCGCTGGGAATGGTGCTCTACCAGAAATACCTGCTTCCATTTGAAATTTCAGCATTATTGTTTTTAACTGCCATGATTGGTGCAACCATGATCGGTAAAAAAGAAAATGTGTAACCGATGAGCAATTCTATATTAGATATCATCCATGTAAATAATTACGTCCTGCTCGCCATTATCATATTTACGATTGGTGTAACCGGCGTATTGTTCCGCCGTAACGCGATTATTATTTTCATGTGTATTGAACTTATGCTGAATGCTGTCAACCTGCTGCTGGTAGCATTTTCTACCATGCACAGCGATTCGGGCGGACAGGTGATGGTGTTTTTTATCATGGCTGTGGCTGCTGCTGAAGTGGCGGTAGGACTGGCTATCCTGGTTATGCTGTACCGGAATTACGGGTCAGTGGATATTGATATGTTGAATAAATTGAAGTGGTGATTATTTAAGGAATAAAACATAAACCTGTGATAAATTTTATTTGGCTGATACCTGTTTTACCGTTGTTGGGATTTCTCATCAATGGACTGGGTAATAAAAAATTTTCAGCCGGTACCAGTGGCATCATTGCTTCGGTTACCGTGCTTGGAAGTTTTATTTTGTCGGTCATGGCTTTTGCACAAATGGTTCCCGATCCGTCGCTGAAATTTGAAGTTGTTTTATTTGAATGGATTAATGCCGGGCTATTTGATATAGAGTTTGGTTTCCTCCTCGACAGGTTATCCGGTATCATGTTACTGATTATAACCGGTGTTGGTTTTCTTATTCATGTATATTCAGTTTCATATATGCACCACGATGAGGATGCTCCCCGTTATTTTGCCTATCTGAATCTTTTCGTATTCTTTATGCTGATCCTGGTTATGGGATCCGGATTTCTCCTGTTGTTTGTAGGGTGGGAGGGAGTAGGGTTATGTTCATACCTGCTCATTGGCTTCTGGTTTAAAAACCACGATTACAATCTGGCCGCCAATAAAGCCTTTATCATGAACCGGATCGGAGATCTTGGTTTCCTGCTTGGCATGTTCCTGCTGTTACAGCAATTTGGTTCACTGCAATTCAGCAGTGTGTTTGAAAGCGCATCGCGAATGCCGGTTGATGACCCTGTTATTACGGCTATAACGCTTTTGCTTTTTGTTGGTGCCGCTGGTAAAAGCGCCCAGATTCCATTGTACACCTGGCTGCCCGATGCCATGGCCGGACCAACTCCTGTTTCCGCCCTGATCCATGCCGCCACCATGGTTACTGCCGCAATTTATATGGTGGTAAGGTCGAATGTATTGTACGTACTTGCTCCTTTTAGTTCCGAAATAATTGCCTTCATCGGACTGGCTACAGCCCTTATTGCCGCATTGATTGGCTTAAAACAGAATGATATTAAAAAGGTACTTGCATACTCAACGGTGAGCCAGCTTGGATTTATGGTTGTTGCATTGGGTGTAGGTGCCTATACCACAGCTTTATTTCATGTCATTACACATGCTTTCTTCAAGGCATTGCTGTTCCTGTGCGCCGGAAGTGTTATCCATGCCATGAGTGGTGAACAGGATATCAGGCACATGGGTGGTTTAAAAAAGTCGTTACCTGTTACACACCTGACGTTCTTAATTGGTACACTTGCCATTGCCGGGGCGCCACCCTTTGCGGGATTTTTCTCCAAAGACGAAATACTTGCCAATGCTTACCTGTTTTCTCCTTTCATCTTTGGGGTGCTTGTTATTACCTCCGTTATAACGGCTGTGTATATGTTCAGGCTCTATTTCCTTACATTCTACGGTGAATTCAGGGGAACCGGTAATCAGAAAGAACACTTACACGAATCTCCGTCAGGTATGACTGTCCCTTTGATCATTCTTGCTGTTTTAAGTATTGCAGGCGGATTTATCGGAATGCCCGAAATATTTCACATGCCCCATTTACTCAGTGATTTCATGAGCCCGGTAACGGCATTTGCGGATGCCTACAGTTACGGACATGTGTCTCACGCTTTCGAATATGCCCTTATAACTGTTATGGCGATATTACTGGCAGCTGTAATATTTTTAACTCACCGCTTCTATGTAACCAAAGGCATGTTACCCGACCCTGAACATGAATTAAGCGGGTTTCAAAACTTACTGTCACGTAAATTTTATGTAGATGAGTTTTATGACATGTTTATTACCCGACCGGTTAACGTGTTGTCGAGGTTTGGTTACGTATGGGTTGAACAAGGTCTTATCGACCGGTTTGTGAATTCATTCGGTTCTGTTACCCGGGGCGCCTCGTCGGCATTCCGTTTCCTTCAGTCGGGGTACCTTGGGTTTTACCTCGTTGTAATGGTTGCCTCAGTTATTATTATAATGTTGTTTAAGCTTGTTATCTGATATATAATATGCACATCCTTTACCTCTTTCTTATCCCGCTGGCAGGGGTTTTTGCTGTGAGGCTTTTGCGCGACCAGAAAAGTACGGCATGGGTTGCCCTTGCATTGTCGTTGGTTTCGTTTGGTGCTGTTATGATGATGACCACTGATTTTATTAATGATGGCAATGTTAATTTCTTATTTGATAAGTACTGGGTCGAAAGTATGGGTATCAGTTTCAAGCTGGGGCTCGATGGCCTTGGTTTGTTGTTGGTGTTACTCACGAACGCCCTGTTGCCGCTTATCATATATTCAACTTTTGATCGTGAGATAAAGGACTTCAGGAATTTTTTCAGTCTGATATTTCTGATGCAGTTTGCACTCATAGGGGTGTTCAGCGCGCTGGATGGTTTTCTTTTTTATGTGTTCTGGGAGCTGGCATTGATACCTATTTGGTTTATCTGTTTGTTATGGGGTGGAGCCGACAGGATACGGATTACACTCAAGTTTTTCATATATACCTTATCTGGTAGTTTGGTCATGTTGGTTGGCCTTATCTATTTGTACCTCCAAACACCCGGAACTCATTCGTTCGATATTGACAGTTTTTATGCATTGTCATTAACTGCCGGTCAGCAGGGATGGCTGTTCTGGGCATTTTTTGTAGCATTTGCCATAAAAATACCGGTGTTTCCGTTTCATACCTGGCAGCCTGATACATATACAAATGCGCCAACCCAGGGCACAATGCTGCTTTCGGGAATCATGCTGAAAATGGGATTGTATGGAATAATCCGCTGGATGATACCGGTAATACCGGATGGTGTCGCCGATTGGTCATTTACCGCCATTTTTATTTCCGTTGTTGGGATACTGTATGCATCGGCTATGGCTATAGCCCAAAAAGATTTCAAACGGCTGATAGCCTATTCTTCAATAGCGCACGTAGGATTGATTGCCGCCGGAATTTTGTCATTTAACCTGGTAGCATTACAGGGTGGTGTTTACCAAATGATCAGTCATGGGGTGAATGCCGTAGGTTTATTCTTTATTGCCGACATCCTCATACATCGTTATGGGAACCGTATGATGACTGAACTGGGCGGGATCGCACATAAAGCATCGCTGTTTTCTGTGGGCTTCATGATTATATTGCTGGGAAGTATTGCCTTGCCGCTTACCAATGGTTTTATAGGTGAATTTATGCTCCTGAACGGTTTGTTCAGCTACAGTCCCTGGCTTACGGCTTTCGCCGGATTAACGGTTATTTTTGGCGCTGTTTATATGCTTCGTGCGTATCAGAACATTATGCTTGGCAGCGAAGGTGGACCTTCCGGTGAATTTACACCACTTACTATAAATGAAAAAATCCTTATTTCAGTAATTTCTCTATTGGTTGTTGGCCTTGGCGTTTATCCAAAACCGTTACTTGATCTTGCTGAGCCATCACTCCGGATGATACTGTCGCGGGGTGGATTTATAATATAAAACTGATGAATACCCTTTTAGCTGTCACTGGAATAGGAGTGCTTGCCCTCATACTGGAAATAGTACGTTTCCGTAAGGCGCTTTATCCTTTAACCCTGGCCGGATTGCTTGTTACGGTCGGTTTAACCATTCTCGACTGGGACACCAACATCAGGTACTTCAGCGACATGATGTATTTTGATAACTATGCCGCCGCGTTCAGCGGGGTATTGGTGTTCTCAACTTTTCTTTGGTTCCTCATGAGTGAAAGTATATTTCGGAATAATGCCAGGGTTGCCGATTTTACCGCTTTGATCGCTTTTTCTCTGGGTGGTGCCATAGTAATGGTAAGCTATGCCGATTTAATCATGTTGTTTTTGGGTTTGGAAATACTTTCCATAGCCATGTACATCGTCGCGGCAAGCAACAAAAACGAAGCCCGTTCCAATGAGGCTGGATTTAAATATTTTATGATGGGCGCATTTGCCTCCGGATTTTTATTGTTCGGAATAGCGCTCATTTACGGAATGGCCGGGTCATTTAATCTGCGTGAAATAGGAGGTTATGTATCGGCAAACAGCAGTAATTTACCTATGATGCTCTATTTGGGTGTTTTAATGTTGGTGGTTGGATTCGTATTTAAAGTGGCCGCTGCCCCCTTCCACTTTTGGGCACCCGATGTTTATGAAGGCTCTCCCACATTTATAACTGCATATATGGTCACCGTTGTGAAAACTGCCGCTTTTGCAGCATTCCTGCGTTTATTCACGGTTTGTTTCAGCGGACTGGCCGATTGGTGGGGCCCTTTGCTCGCCATTTTTTCGGCTATCAGTATGATTCTTGGAAATGTGCTGGCCGTAAATCAAACAAGCCTGAAAAGAATGCTCGCTTATTCCAGTGTAGCTCATGCCGGATACATGCTCATGGTTGTAATAGCTATGAATCAGTACTCTGCCGGTGCACTTTTGATCTATGCCGCTTCTTATGCAGCTGCTACCATTGGCATTTTTGCAGTTCTCACTTCATTAACCCGTTCAGGCAATGAGAAGGTTTCCGCACTAAAAGGATTCTCAAAAGTGAACCAATTCCCGGCATTTATACTGACGGTACTGTTGCTTTCACTGGCCGGGATCCCGCCTGTGGCCGGATTCTTCGCCAAATATTATGTTTTTACGGGAGCATTGCATGCCAACTATTTATGGCTGGTTTTAATTGCCATCGTCAGCTCGCTCATAGGAGTTTACTATTATTTCAGAGTGATAATAACCATGTATCAGCCAGCCGACCACGACTCTGTCCAGATAAGTTTGACACCGGTTCAGGCTTTGGTATTGGGAGCAGCCCTGATAATTACATTTATCATTGGATTTTTTCCGGTACTGCTTACGAATATTATATAAATCGCTAATTATCAAATAAATATAATTTTTTTCAATATTTTGTTGTTTAAATTTTTGTGACCAATCTCAGAGGCTAAAATCACCTTTTTTGTTGACTGGCTACAGTATAAATGCTTACTTTTGTAGGTTATTGTTATAGCTATTCCACAAATGAAGGGTAGCAGGGAAAATTGGTTATGTATTTCAAAAAGCTTCTTCATTTCAAAACAATTTTTATTCACTTATTTCGGTTTAGCAGTTTCATAAAATCGGGGTCGAAACTCGTCTGTTTTATTTCCTTCTTCCAGATTATTTTTTTTACACCACTTACAGCTTTATCCGGATCATTTTCACTTACACTTACAGGAAGTGATTATAACGGCTTTGGTGTTTCCTGTAACGGTGCTTCGGATGGCTCAGTCGACCTGGAAGTAACCGGCGGCTCTTTACCACTTCAGTACAACTGGTCGAATGGTTCAACCGTTGAAGATATTTCGGGACTTGCTTCCGATTGGTATATCGTTACCGTTATAGATGCGGTGGCCGACACGGTCATTGATTCCATTTTTATTTCTGAACCCGATCCGATAGAACTGAACCTGGTTACCATGGATGCCAACAATGCCCCTGATGGGGAAGCATCCGTTTCACCAAGCGGAGGTGCCGGCGGATTTGCTTATCTGTGGTCAACAACCGAAACAACAAGTGCCATCAATTCACTTCTTCCGGGAAACTATACTATCACTGTTACTGATGTAAATTCGTGTACCGAAACAGATGTTGCTGTAATTCAGAATGCACTCGGGGCTTGCACGGTAATAACAGATTCCGTGAAACAGGTTACCTGCTTCGGACTGAATAACGGAGCCATCTACATCGATGTTTTCGCGGCCATTCCACCAGTTACCTATCAATGGTCGAACGGGGCCAGCTCACAGGATGTTACCGGACTCGCTCCCGGTACCTATACGGTTACCATTACCGATTTAGCCTCCTGTACCGCTACCGAAACTTTTGTGATAACAGAACCTGCCGTGTTAGGGGTTTCACTCACCCCAACCTCAGCAACCTGCGGCTTAAATAATGGTTCCATTACATCAACGCCGTCTGGCGGCACATCTCCATACGGTTATTTATGGTCGGGCGGACAAACAACGCCTGGCGTTAACGCGTTGGCCCCCGGCAACTATACGCTTACGGTTACCGACAGTAACGGATGTATTGCAAATGCATCCACACCGGTAGGTTCACTGCCGCCTCCGGTTCTGGCATTAGATTCAGTGCGGCATGTTCGATGTTTTGGTGGCCTCACAGGTGGCGTTTTTGTAAGCCTTGCCGGAGGAGCATCGCCTTTCAGTTATCAGTGGTCAAATGGTGCTACCACACAAGATATTTCAGGTGTTGCATCAGGATCCTATACGGTTACTGTTACCGATGCCAATCTTTGTACGTCTACGTTAAGCGCTGCCGTAAACCAACCGGCAGCCGCACTGAATGATTCGGTACATGTAACCAATGCTACTTGTGGAAACAATAATGGCGCTGTCACTGTGTTCCCATATGCTGGCACCTCACCTTACACATTTTTATGGAACACCGGCGCCACTTCACAAACTATTACCGGATTGGCCCCCGCATCCTACACGGTTACAATTACCGATGCCAACCTGTGTACCCGTCAGCGGACTTCCGGTGTTACAGGTATACCGGTTCCGGTAGCGGTTTTGGATTCGGTCCGGCACGTACGGTGTTTCGGCCAGTCGACAGGTGGGGTATTTATTTCGGTTACCGGTGGCACTTCTCCTTACACTTATCAGTGGACCGGTGGTGCAACAGGTCAGGACATCAGCAATGTGGCAACAGGAACCTATACGGTAACCGTTACTGATGCCAGTCTTTGCACATCCACGCTAAGTGCAACCGTAAACCAGCCGGCTGCAGCTCTGAATGATTCGGTTCAGGTAACAAACTCAACATGCGGAAACAGCAACGGGGCGGTGACTGTGTATCCTTACGCAGGTACTTCACCTTACACATACCAGTGGAATACCGGAGCAACTTCACAAACAATTTCTGGTCTTGCAGCAGCTTCATACACGGTAACTATTACTGACGCTAACCTCTGTACCCGTCAGCGAACAGCTTCGGTACTTAATATTCCCGGTCCTGTTGCTGTGCTGGATTCAGTCCGGCATGTACGTTGCTTCGGCCAGTCGACAGGCGGAGTATTTATTTCAGTTACCGGCGGAACATCTCCATTTACCTATCAGTGGACCGGTGGTGCAACAAGTCAGGATATCATCAATGTGGTAACTGGAACCTATACGGTTACCGTTACCGATGCCAATCTTTGTACATCCACACTCAGTGCATCCGTAAACCAGCCGGCGGCTGCACTCAATGATTCAGTTCAGGTAACCAATGCTACCTGTGGAAGTATTAATGGCTCCGTTACAGTATTCCCTTACGGGGGAACTTCCCCTTACACCTACCTGTGGAATACCGGAGCTACCTCGCAATCAATTTCCGGGCTGGCTGCTGCCACTTACACGGTTACCATAACCGATGCAAACAACTGTACCCGGCAACGAACTTCATCCGTTATAAGCAGTCCGGGGCCCATAGCTGCTTTGGATTCGATACGTCATGTACGATGCTTCGGCCAGTCGACAGGCGGAGTGTATATTTCAGTGTCCGGCGGTACAGCACCTTTAACTTATCAGTGGACCGGTGGTTCCACCAGTCAGGATTTGATCAATGCAGCAACCGGAACCTATACGGTTACCGTTACTGATGGCAATCTTTGCACATCCACGCTAAGTGCTACGGTTAACCAGCCTGCTGCGGCATTGAATGATTCGGTACAAATTACCAAAACAACCTGTGGTAATAACAACGGATCGGTTACGGTCTATCCGTATGGCGGTACACCCGGATATACCTATTTGTGGAGTAATGCCCAAACAACTCAAACCATTTCGGGATTGTCGACAGGATCATATACAGTAACCATTACCGACGCCAACTTATGTACCCGGCAGCGAACAGCCATTGTTGGGGCTACTGCCTTTCCGGTTGTGGTTTTGGATTCAATAAGAAATGTAAAATGTTTCGGAGGAACGACGGGCGGAGTATTTATTTCTGCTCCAGGCAGCGCCTTACCGGTAGTTTACCAGTGGTCGAACGGTGCTTCTTCATCCGATTTGGTTAATGTAGCTGCAGGAACCTATACCGTTACTGTTACCGATGCCAATAATTGCACGGCTACCAACAGCGGAACAGTGATGCAGCCTGCAGCGGCTCTTAATGATTCGGTACAGATCAGTCATGTAACCTGTGCAGGAAATAACGGATCCATCACGGTTTATCCGTACGGCGGAACTTCTCCCTATACTTACCTCTGGAGTACATTTGCAACTACACAAACCATAACCAACCTGTCTGTTGGCAATTATACCGTAAGGGTAACCGATGCCAATGGTTGTTCAAAGCAAACTACACACACGGTTTCAACTATTGCCAACCCCGTGGCAACAGTTGATTCGGTAAAGAATGTCAGTTGCTTCGGCGGATCTGATGGAATTATTTATTTAACGGCATCATCAGGCACATCACCCTACACGTATTTGTGGTCGACCGGAGCCAATACACAAAACCTGGTGAATGTTGCAACAGGAAATTATACCGTTACGGTTACCGATGCCAATTCATGTACTTCACAGGCAACAGTATTTGTGTCACAGCCTGCTGCCGCATTGAATGATTCCGTTCAGGTTACCAATGCCACCTGCGGTAACAATAACGGCTCGTTGACTATATTTCCCTTTAATGGAACATCTCCATACACATACTTGTGGAGCAACGCTGCAACTTCTCAAACAATTTCGTCCTTATCGCCTGGCTTATATACGGTAACTATTACCGATGCGAATTCATGCAGCAGGCAACGGGTTGCATCTATAAGTAACGTCAGCGGACCAGCACTCGTTCTGGATTCAGTCAGGACAGTAAAATGTTTCGGAGGTTCAACCGGCGGTATATTTATTTCAGTAACTGGTGGTACACCCGGTTTCACATATCAGTGGTCGACCAGCGCATCATCGCAAGACCTGGTGAATGTTGCCGCCGGAACATATACGGTTACAGTTACTGATGCCAATAACTGTACTGCAACACTTAGTGCCACGGTTTCGCAAACTGCTACTGCCGTGAACGATTCTATTCAAGCTTCCAATGCGAGCTGTGGGGCAACAACCGGCAGTGCAACTGTTTTTCCTTACGGAGGAACACCGGGATATTCGGTGTTATGGAGTACAGGCTCAGGATCAAATACCATTTTTAACCTGGGAGCAGGAACTTATACGGTTACTATAACCGATGCACTGGGTTGTACAAAAGTTGATTTCGTTAATATTACCAACACTGCGCCACCCGTAGTTGGGATAGATAGTATTGTTAATGTAAAATGCTTTGGCCAGTCGAACGGAGGAATATTTATTTCGGTTTCCGGCGGTGCTGTACCTTATACTTATCAGTGGTCGAACAGCACTTCATCGCAGGATCTTACCAATGTGCCGATAGGAATTTATACGGTGACGGTTACCGACGCAAACAATTGTTCGGCCGTGGTGAGCAGTTCGATTACACAGCCTGCGGTGTTGAATAATACACTTAACATCACAAATGCAACATGTGGTTTTGCCAACGGTGAAATTACCGCTCAGCCATCGGGAGGAACATCTCCATATACATATTTGTGGAACAACAGCCAGACATCGCAAACCATTACCGGGCTTTTCCAGGGGAACTATACGGTAACTGTTACCGATTTGAACGGTTGTACAAAAATAACAAGCGGTGCTGTAAACAATTCAAACGGCCCGCAAATTGTACTCGATTCTATAGTGGATGTTTTATGTAACGGAGCACCAACAGGCGCCATTTATACTACAATTTCAGGGGGTACTCCGCCACTCACTATTCTTTGGTCGAACAGTCAGGGTACCGATGATATAAACGCGCTCACTGCAGGAACATATACAGTTACCGTTACCGACCAGAATAACTGCAGCATTCAGGCTTCCTACGATGTGCTTGAACCACCTGTGTTAAATGATTCGGCAAGTGTTACACCGGCGACATGCGGATTGAACAACGGATCTGTTACCGTTTATCCTTTTGGTGGTGTTTCCCCGTATTCTTACGCCTGGAGTAACCTGCAGTCGACACAAACTATTACCGGATTATCCGGGGGACTTTATACCGTTACCATTACCGATTCCGTTGGGTGTACACGCAACAATAGTTTTAACGTACAGTCATCCACCCAACCAGTGATAGTTACCGATTCAATTGTTCATGTGAAGTGCAATGGTCAAAGTACCGGAGCCATCTATGTAAATATAACCGGAGGTACGCTGCCATTGACCTATAACTGGTCAAACGGTAATCCCGGGGAGGACAATTTGAATCTCGCTGCCGGTACTTATACTCTCACAGTTACCGATGCTTATCAGTGTACCGTTTCGGGTTCCTTTACCATCAATCAACCCACCGCAATGCAGGATTCGTTGAATAAAAATCCTGCAACCTGTAATCTTAACAATGGTTCGGCTAAAATTTATCCCTATGGCGGAACTCCGGGATACACGTACTTATGGTCAAATCTGCAAACCAGCCAAACAGCCATTAACCTGGCACCCGGTGTACATACCGTAACCGTTACCGATGCAAACGGATGTACACTGGTCCGAAATGTTACTATTGTTTCAATACCGGTCCAGGTAATCTCTCTCGACAGCCTTTTCAATGTAAATTGTAATGGCGGGTCTACCGGTGCTATTTATATCAGCGTTTCATCAGGGGCCGCTCCTTACACATATGTTTGGTCAAATAGTCAAGCGACTCAGGACATAACCAATATTGCGGCCGGCACATATACCGTTACCGTTACTGACAGTGTTAATTGCTCCGTAAGTCAGTCGTGGACAATACAGGAGTCAACTCCGATTTCAGTTTCGGGTAATGTTACAGATGCAACCTGTGGATTGCCTAACGGTTCCATTTCAGTATCACCATCAGGAGGTACCCCCGGATACGAATTTTTGTGGAGTAATTTGGCCATAACTCCAGCCATATCAGGTCTTGATCCCGGGGTTTATACCGTAACCATAACCGACTTTTTTGGATGCACTTTCGTGGATTCTTATACTGTGATCGATATACCCGGACCCGATATTACACTGGATAGTTTGTTTGATGCGGTTTGCTTTAACGGAAGTGACGGAGCTATTTATATTTCAGTCACCAACGGTACACCAAACTTCACCTACCTGTGGTCGAACAATGCGGTAACTGAAGATATCACCGGATTATCGGCCGGAAGTTATACTATTACCGTTACTGATCAGAATAATTGCACCAGGCAGGAAACCTATACCATTGACCAGGGAACGCCCATTGATGACGGAGACGTAATTACCGACGCAACCTGTGGTTCTTCCAACGGATCAATTGCCCTTACGCCATCGGGTGGAATCGGTTCCTATACTTTTGTGTGGAGTAACTCGGCAACTACTTCTGCTATTTCAAATTTACCTCCCGACGTTTATTCAGTTACAATAACCGATTCACTTGGATGTTCCGGACAGTTCCAGTATACCATTAATAATCTGGGTGCCCCTCAAATTGCCATTGATTCATTACAGCAGGTAAATTGCGCAGGTGATTCTACCGGTGCCATTTTTATATCCATTACCGGAGGTGCCTCACCATACACATACAACTGGTCTAATTTCGTTTCAGCCGAAGACCTGACTCTGATACCGGCAGGATCATATACTGTAACGGTAACCGACCAGAATAACTGTACCGCTACTATATCAGCAGTTATAAATGAGCCTCCTCCCATATCGGTGACCTTCGATGTGGTCCCTGCTAATTGCGGCATTGCTAACGGCTCAGTAGAGGCAACCATATCAGGCGGAACGGGAATTTACACGCTATTGTGGAGTAATTTTTCAAATTCACAGATTATTACAAACCTGGCAGCTGGTTCATATACACTCACCGTTACCGATCAGAATAACTGTGTTGAATCATTTGTTGCTTCAGTTTCTAACCTTTCGGCTCCTGTTATTTCAGTAGTGGACTCGGGTAATGTAAGCTGTTTCGGCCTAACCAATGGTTTTATTACGGTTGATGTTACAGGTGGGCAGGCACCATACAATTATTCATGGACCAACACTCCGCAATCGGGTAACATGCTTACCAATCTTGCCGGCAATGTTACATACACCCTTACCATTACCGATAGCCTTGGTTGCATAGCTATAAGGCCGGTGTTCATATCCCAGCCTCCCGCCATTGTAATAAATGCCATTATCCCGCAAAGGAATGATACATTTAATCTCACCTGTGCCGGAAGCGATGACGGATCAATAAAAGTGGTAACATCTGGTGGTATTGCTCCTTATTCGTATATATGGTCGAATCTTTCACTGGCAGATAGTATTGGTGCTCTGGCAGCCGGTGCCTATACGGTTACTGTTACCGATGCAAACGGATGTACCCAGTCACGTTCTTTCACCATTACGGAACCACCGTTACTGGTAAGCAATGCAGGGCAGAGTAACGTTATTTGCGGGGTCAATTCCGACACACTTAATGCCTCGCCCCCCGCATTTGGTACCGGGTACTGGAATATTGTAAGCGGATCGGCCATTTTCAGCGATTCAACCGATCATAATGCTGTAGTAACCGAATTGCAGAATGGAGTAAACATATTCCAATGGGTTGTAACGGACGGTATATGTTCGGCTGTATCACAGGTGGTAATAACTTACAATACACAAATATTCGCAATTCCCGGTAACAACAGGGATGTGTGTGCCGACAGTGTTCTGCTCACCGCCACATCACCTCAGTTTGGAAATGGTTATTGGCAAATTGTAAACAGTACCGGAACTATTGCCGACACCGCTAAAGCCGTTACCTGGGTTACCGGTCTGAATCCTGGCGTGAATGTTTTCAAATGGATTGTTGTGAACGGTACATGCAGGGACACTGCGAATCTGGTAATATTTCTGAATGATCCCGCAGCTTGTATTGAGGATGTTGAACTGCCCACAGGATTTACTCCAAATAACGATGGTAAAAATGATTATTTTGTTATCAAAGGAATTGAGGAGTATGCCGACAATACATTTGAAGTTTATAACCGCTGGGGTAACCGGGTTTATGAAAAATCCGGCTACAGCAACGAATGGGATGGAGTTAACCAGAACGGAGAACCATTGCCTGAAGGGACTTATTTTATCATATTTAAAATAAGGCAGATAGATTTGATCAGGAAAACATATGTCGATTTAAGGAGGTAGGAGATGAGAAAAATTTATACATTATTGTTAGTATTGATTTCCGGAACCTTTGCACATGCGCAGCAGGATGCCATGTTCAGTCATTATATGTTCAATGGCCTTTTTGTGAATCCCGCTTATGCCGGAAGTAAAGAGTTTGTAAACACAACTTTAATTGCCCGAAAACAATGGACCGGTTTTGAAGGGTCCCCATCAACACAGATTGCCAGTTTACATGCGCCGCTGAACGATCGCCGGGTTGGACTGGGAGCAGTAATCAGCAACGATAAAATAGGAATTACCAACCAAACGGAGTTTTATGGAAGCTACGCATACCATATCCCCATGCAAACCGGTAAATTGTCGCTGGGTTTAAGCGCAGGATTTTCCTATTTTAAGTCGAAGTTTTCGGACCTCACGGTTTGGGATTCGGATGACCCTGTTTATGAGACCAATTCACTGAGTAATATATTGCCAAATTTTGGTGGCGGTGTTTATTATTATTCCAGGAAGTTTTATGCCGGACTCTCAGTTCCCAAAATTCTCAGCTATGATCCCGATCAGTCGTTTCATGCCGAAGTGGAACGTGTTCACAAAATGAGCCGTCATTATTACTTTACCTCAGGTGTGATTCTTACCAACGGCGGTGAGCTCAAGTTCAGACCTTCATTCCTGGTTAAGTATGTCACCAATGCCCCGTTACAATACGACATCAACCTGAATGTTCTTATCAGTGATATTATCTGGTTTGGTGGATCATACAGATCAGGTGACGCGGCCGTTTTGATTCTCGAATACCAGGTAAATAAAAAATTGCGGGTGGGATATTCATACGATTTTACACTGTCTGAAATCCGGCGGCACTCAACCGGATCACATGAAATTATATTAGGCTACGACTTCGGATTCAATGTTCTCAAGATGAAAACGCCAAGATATTTTTAGCATCCTGTTAGTGTACTTATGAGAAATACAATTAATTTGATTTTCGTAGCTGTTTCAGCCATGTTTCTTTTGGCAGGATGCGCTGCCTTTCACCTGCGTATTGCCGGGAATTATTATGATGAATACGCTTACGCAAGAGCCATTCCTAACTATGAAAAGGTTTTACGCAAGGTTTATGATCCTGAAGCCGCATCCAGACTTGCCGACGCGTACCGTAAAACCGGAAATTCGTTCAAAGCCGAAATTTGGTACCGCCGCCTGGCTAACTCGCAATACATTACACTCGACGACAAACGGAATTTTGCTGAAGTGTTGATGGAAAACGGCAAGTATGAGGAAGCGAAAACCGTTTTTTCAGAGTATCTTTTATTGAGCGGAGGTGATAAGCGCGTTCGCCGGCTTATTCAGGCCTGTGACTCAATACACCTGTTCTTTGAAGATACTACCATTTACGATATCTCAGTTCCTGAATTCAACAGGGAGATTGAGTCCAACTTCAGCCCGTCTTATTTCAGGGATGGAATCGTATTTCTTTCCGACAGGCCTGCCCCGGGGAAAAACCGCGACCGTAGTACATGGACCGGCAAAGAGTACCTTGACCTGTTTTTTACCAGGCCAAAGGATGAGGGCGGGTGGACAGACCCTGTTTTATTACGAGGGGATATCAATGGTTTGTACGATGAGGGCCCTGCTGTATTTACCAATAATGATACTGAAATTTATTTTACACGAACCGACTACAGCGGAAAGAATGTAGAAAAAAACCAAAAAAATATCAGTACGCTGAAACTGTATCATGGCAAACTGATTAATAACCTGTGGACCATGCAGGAACTTCTCCCCTTTAACAGTAAAGATTATTCGGTGGGGCATCCGGCTATTTCACCGGATGGAAGTACCTTGTATTTTGTTTCAGATATGCCCTGGGGATATGGCGGCACCGATATCTATAAAGTTAATTTATATAATGGGAAATGGGGAGTACCCGAAAACCTGGGAGCCCTCATCAATTCCGAAGGTAATGAAATGTTCCCGTTTTTATCGACCGACTCTGTTTTGTATTTCGCCTCCGACGGCCATATAGGCCTGGGCGGGCTTGATATTTATTCGTCATACTGGAACGGTGTTTCCTGGTCGAAACCCGAGAACCTTCAATATCCCGTGAATTCTTCTAAAGATGATTTTGGATTTATAATTGGCAGTGAGAATTCTTCCGGATACTTTTCTTCGAACCGGAAAAAGAATATCGATATGGTATACAGGTTTACCAAAAATCCGCCGATATTTAATCTCGAATTAACGGCCCTGGATGATAAAAGTGGTAAGGCAGTGAAAACATTTGAAGTCACATTCATCTCCCGTCTGGGCGATATGAAAAATATGGGTACCGGTAAAAATGGATCTTTTAGCATGCCACTTAACCCAAATTCCGACTATAAACTAATGATCAAGGCACCGGGTTACCTGGCAAATCATATTGAATTCAGTACAGCCGGCAAACGTAAGTCAGAAACCATAACAGGAACTGTTAATCTTGATAAAGTAGAATTGAATAAGGCCGTCAGGTGGCCAACAATCGATTTTGTTAAAAAAGAAACGAATATTTCAGCAACAACCGAAAAGGCACTCGATTCGCTGGCAACCATTTTGAAGCTGAACCCTGAGTTGCAAATTGAAATAATTTCACATACCGATTCACGCGGAAGTTTTTCCGATAATCTTTCATTATCGAAACAACGTGCCGAAACCGTAACAGCATATCTGGTAAGCAAAGGTATTTCTCCTTCACGTGTGTTCCCTGTTGGTTTTGGAGAAGGAAAACTCCTCAATAATTGCCGCGATGGCATTCTTTGCCTGGAGGAAGATCATCAGGTCAATAACCGTATAGAGGTGAAGGTGATTTACCTGCTGAAAAACTGATCCTTATTACCATTTAGTAATTAAAGTCATGTCCGAAAATCATCCGCTGGCCGACAGGATGAGGCCGGTAACATTAAGCCAGGTTGCCGGGCAATCGCATTTGCTGGGACCGGGAATGCCGTTGAGGAAAATTGTCGACAGCGGCTTACTGCCCTCTATGATTTTATGGGGTCCTCCCGGAGTGGGTAAAACAACCATTGCCCGCATTTTGGCTTCCCAATCAGGTGTGCCATTTTTTACACTAAGCGCCGTTAACGCGGGAGTAAAAGAAGTTCGCGAAGTTATAACAAAGGCTTCCGGAATGGGAAAAGCCGTTTTGTTTCTTGATGAAATTCACCGGTTTTCGAAATCACAGCAGGATAGCCTGCTGGCAAGTGTTGAGTCGGGTGTAATTACACTTATTGGCGCTACTACCGAAAACCCTTCCTTTGAGGTGATACGTCCTCTGCTTTCGCGTGCCAGGGTATATGTTCTTGAAGAACTAGGCAAAGAGGACTTGACCGGTATCCTTCTTCGTGCAATGCAAGAGGATGATGTGCTTCGCGCCAGGCGAATAGAACTCAATGAAACCGACGCGCTGCTGATAAATTCGGGCGGTGATGCCAGAAAACTTTTAAACTTATTTGAATTGGTTGTAAGTTCGGCGCAAACCACCGATGTAATTATTACCAACGATCTGGTAAACTCCATTGCAGCCAGCCGTATGGTTGTGTATGATAAAACAGGCGAACAACACTACGACGTAATATCGGCATTCATTAAATCAATACGGGGCAGTGATCCCAATGCTGCAGTTTACTGGCTTGCGCGTATGATTGAAGGGGGAGAGGACCCTCTTTTTATTGCACGAAGGATGCTTATCCTCTCAGCAGAAGATATCGGTTTGGCGAACCCTACGGCAATGGTAATGGCCAATTCATGTTTTCAGGCCGTTCATGCCATTGGTTATCCTGAGTGCGACTTAATCCTTACCCAAACAGCAATATATCTGGCTACATCCGAAAAGAGCAACACCGTACTTAAATCCATTACGAATGCCAAAACTCAGATTCGTCAGTCCGATAATACCAGTGTCCCATTACACCTCCGGAACGCCCCAACCCGTTTGATGAAGGAGCTCCGGTATGGTGAAGACTACCGGTACTCTCATGATTTTAAAGGGAATTTTGTCCGGCAAAATTATCTCCCCGACAACCTAAAAGGTTCGGTTTTATACGTCCCGGCAGCCAATGAGCGTGAAGAAATCATTCGTAAATGGTTGAAAGCGAAATGGGATGGAATATATTCCTATTGAGTTGTTCAAAAGTTGTATGGTTTGTTTCTTTTTATACAGAGGGGAATGAATACTTTTGATTCAACCTGAAATTTACAACGCATGCCTTTTGTTTTTCTGAAACCTGTTAAGATTCCTTTTATAGGATTGTTTTCAATTGTGCTTTGTCTTTTGGCCTCCACGGGTGTTGCACAATTCACCATTCCGCCCGATCCGTGCCATGTTGACTCCGTTCTTGTCATTCCACCTCAATGTTATGGTTCATGTGATGGCACTATCGAAATTATCGCACGCGGATGTGGACAGCTAACCTATACATGGCAGGAGTTGCCCGGAGTGAACAGTGCCTGGGTTGACAGCTTATGTGAGGGAATGTATCACTTTACAGTTTCCGACAGTACCGGATGTGTTATCTCCGATTCGGTGTTTTTACAGGCGCCATCTCAAATTGATTTTACATTGTCAGTGGTAAATTCAACATGTCCCGGCGGCTGTTCGGGTTCTGTTACAGTTGTGCCCGCCGATACATTTACCTACTATTTCCAATGGCCCGGTTTCCTTTCCACCGGTCCGGTATTGTCGAATGTATGCCAGGGTACTTACCAGGTGGTTATAACCGATGTGAATGGTTGTACGGTATTGGGTGAAACTTCGGTTGGTTACGACAATCCCTTTCAGCTTAGCTTCAGCTCGACCGATGCGTCCTGCATGAATTCCTGTAACGGAACTGCAACCGTATTCCCGGGTACAAACGGAACTTATAACTACCAGTGGGATACAGGCCCTATTCAGTCGACTCAAACTGCCTTTAACTTGTGTTATGGAATGAATTATGTTACTGTGATTGATTCTGCTGGCTGTGCGGTCACCGATTCTGTTTTTATTGATTTGTTACCTCCCGACAACTTCACTTTTTTTACTGTTGACCCTGATTGTTTTGGCGGATGTAATGGTTTGGCACAGGTTGTATTGTCACTTCCTGCCTCGGGATTCTCTTTTACATGGGCCACAAATCCGGTACAGTCCGATTCAATTGCAACCGGACTCTGTGCTGGCTGGTACCCAGTGGCGGTAAAAAATTTGCAAAACGGCTGCGTTTTCGTTGATTCTGTCGAAATCCTGAATCCCGCCGCACCTGATTTACAGTTTAGCACCATTCCTTCGCATTGCGAAAACACATGTACAGGATCCGTTAGTGCCATGACTTCCGCTCCGGCTCCTGTTCAGTATTTATGGTCAACCGGCAGTTCTTCATCAGGTGATTCCCTTCTGTGTACAGGCTTGTATACGGTCACTATAACCGATTCTGTGGGATGTGTCAGTTCAGCCTCTGTGATGATTGGTGCCCGTGCAGTAGATTTAGTAGCTGCAAATGCCACTTGTGCCGGAATCTGTAATGGGTCGGCTACAGTTATTAAACCACCGGGATCGGCCTGGAACATGAGCTGGGATACGAATCCTGTTTCAAACACTGCAACCATCGATTCGCTTTGCAGCGGATTGTATAATGTAACCCTTATGGATACATCGGGTTGTATGCTTACGGGAAGTACATGGGTTGGATTTGGAAACCCGATTCAGGTATCCTCCACCGTTATAAATGAGTCGTGTGCCTTGTTATGCGACGGCAGTACGACTTTAACAATTACAGGTAATTCACCGTTGACTGTATTTTGGAACGGTGCCCTTATTAATTACTGGGATACCATCTCAGGCCTGTGCAGAGGTACTTATGAATTAATTGTAACAGACCCGGCCGGTTGCCAACTCACCGATTCGGTAATTGTTGAGGGACCTTCGCCGGTTACTGTTAATTATCAGATAACCCAAAACAGTTGTTTTGGTATTTGTGATGCCATGGTCAATGCCTCTGTTTCGGCCGCCGGCACTTTTACGTGGAATTGGCTTACCAACCCGCCTCAAAGCGGAAATGTTGCTACAGGATTATGTCCCGGCATTTTGCATTATACCGTTACCGATAGTTTAGGTTGTAGTATTGCCGATTCGGTATTTATTCAGGCAACTGCCCCGGTATTTTTAAATATGAATGTTACCGGAGTGAGTTGTTATGGAAGCTGTGATGGATTTGCAAATTGTCAGCCATGGGGAGGTACGCCAGGATACACGTATCAATGGTCAAATGGTTTTCAAACACCTCAGGCTGTTAATCTCTGTCCCGGCGATTACACGGTTACAGTTACTGATATGTCGGGCTGTACCAATTCTGCTACCGTTAATATTCCTGAACCACCTCAGCTACAGGTTAACTTTTCAATAGTTCATGCTTCATGTTCGGGATGTAGTAACGGATCCGTTCAGGCCAATGTTACAGGTGGCACGCCGCCCTATTTTTATTTGTGGACCCCGGGAGGGGTGGGAGGTCCCGTGCTTGATAATTTGCTTCCGGGAATTTATAATTTATGTGTGGTTGATGATAATGGCTGTTCATGGTGTGATAATGTTTCGGTTTCATTTACCAGCTCCATGAATATAACGGAGGCAGCGATCCTGCAAAGCAGGTTTATTCCAAATCCAGTTACAAAATGGTCATCATTGACGTTGCATGCAACGGAGCCCTTAATCACGGAGGACTTAAGTTTTGAATTGTGGAATGTGGATGGGAAAAGGATACGCCGTAATTTTAAAGCCTTATTTACAAACGAACCCGTTAATACCCGGGTTTATTTCGAAAATGAAAATTTGGCTTCAGGTGCTTACTTTTACAGGATAATCCATAAAGGTGAAGTTGTTAATTCAGGTAAGTTAATTATTCTGTATGGAGAAGAATAAAAGTTTGCGGCACGGGGTGTCCTTAAAAAGCTTCAACACTTTTGGTATTGATGTTAAGGCGGAGGTGTTTGCCGGATTTGAAAGTGAGGATGAGCTTGTTTACCTGCTTGACAGCAACCAGGGAGAGTTGCCGGTACTCATTTTGGGAGGAGGCAGCAATGTTTTGTTTACAAAAGATTATAACGGACTTGTTTTAAAAAATAATATTCCTGGTGTCAGGCTTATTGACGAGGACGATGATCATTTTATTGTTGAAGCCGGCTCAGGTGTGGTGTGGCACGATTTTGTTTTATGGTGCATTTCCAATGGATACCAGGGCGTCGAAAACCTGTCACTGATACCCGGCTGCGTTGGAGCAGCACCCATTCAGAATATTGGCGCCTACGGCGTTGAACTAAAAAACACCTTCAAATCACTAAGGGCGGTTGATAAGGCTACAGGCAACGTAGTTTCCTTTAACAGGGATGCATGTAATTTTGGATACCGCGACAGTATCTTTAAGCGCTCCATGAAAAATAAACTCGTCATAACTTCCGTACAGTTTTCACTGAACAAAAAGTATGACCTTAATCTTTCGTATGGCGCCATTGAGCAGGAGTTGAAAAATATGGGAGTCGGGGTTCCTGGAATCAGGGATGTAAGTGAAGCGGTTTGTAATATCCGCCGCAGCAAATTGCCCGACCCCCGTCAAATAGGGAATGCAGGCAGTTTTTTTAAAAATCCTGAAGTGGAATCAGTCCGCTTTGAATCCATTAAGAATGATTTTCCGGGTATCGTTGCTTACCCTACGCATACCGGTAGTTACAAGCTTGCAGCGGGCTGGCTTATTGAACAGTGCGGTTGGAAAGGTAAAAGAGTTGGCAACACCGGCTCGCATAAGGATCAGGCATTGGTTTTGGTAAATTATGGAAATGCTACCGGCAATGAAATACTTGATCTTGCCATGAACATACAAAGTTCGGTGAAAGAAAAGTTTGGGATAATAATAGAACCTGAAGTAAATATTATTTAAATTATTTTCAGGATTTAAACTTTTCGAGTTCCAATACAGTTAACCTGTAAATGTCATCAAGATTTTTAATCAGGTGTTCAAGATTAGCCTCAGGTAAATCAGCAATTCCCGATTCAATTATCTGACAAATAGCACCGAGTTTTTCGGCACCAAGATTAAGACTGGACCCTTTCAGTTTGTGTGCAGCTTTTGCAGCTGATTCAAAATTGCCCGAATTAACAGCGGAATGAATTTCATCCATGGTCTGATCCGACTGTTCTTTAAAAAGTGTAATTAAACTTGATATAAAACCATGATCATCTTCAGCTATTTTCTGTAACCGGTTAATGGTTGAAATATTCACTACGTATTGACCGGTATCATTATCGGGTGAAGATTTTAATGGAGTGGTTTCGTCACTTTGAAGGTCGCGGAACAAATTTTTTCCAGAATTAATAATCACGTTTTTCAAGGACGATACGGATATTGGCTTTGAAAGATAATCATTCATACCCGATGCAATAATATTTTCACGGTCGCCCTCCATAGCCATAGCGGTCATGGCTACAATAGCAGGTGTTTTACGGTTTTTATGCGATTCCTGAATAGCAGCCGCAGCAGCCATGCCATCCATTACCGGCATTTGTACATCCATCAGTATTAAGTCATAATCGGCCGCTGCCGCCATCTCAACAGCTTCTTTACCATGATTGGCAACATCAGCTTTGTATCCCAGTTTGTCCAGCATTGTCAATGCCAGTTTTTGGTTTACCAGGTTGTCTTCGGCAACCAGAATGTTCATAGGAAATTGTATGGAGAGGTTTTCAAATTCATTACTGGTTTCACCAGGGCTAAACGTCTTGCGCCCCTGCTCTGTAAATTGCCTTGCCTGTTCTTCATCCGCCATGCCGGCTTTTATGGTAAAATTGAAGACAGAACCTTTGCCAGGAGTGCTTTCCGCCCATATCCTGCCACCCATCATCGACGAAAGCCTGGCGCTTATCGATAATCCGAGTCCGCTGCCGCCGTATTGGCCAAATGTTGAGGCATCGGCTTGCGAAAAGGAGGTAAAAAGCCGTTTCATCTGCTCGTCGTTCATACCTATTCCGGTATCACTTACCGAAAACTTAATTTCATAAGTCTGGTTCGTTTGCCTTTCGGCTGATGCTGAAACGGTAATAGTGCCGTTTTTGGTAAACTTGATGGCATTGCCTACCAGGTTGACCAGTATTTGACGAAGACGTGACCGGTCGCCAAGGACCACTTTGGGAAAATCTGAAGAAATTTTTAATTGCAGTGTATTGCCCTGTTCGTCGGATTTTATTTTCAGGATATGAAAAGTTTCATGAATTACTTTGGCGACAACAAATGGTTTATTTTCAAGTTCAAGTTTTCCAGATTCAATTCGTGAAAAATCGAGGACGTCGTTAATGACCGACAACAACGCTTCACCACTAATATTGATAGCATCAACAAATTGCTTCTGTTGGTTTGTGAGGGAAGTATCATTCAACAGCTGCGACATACCCAAAAGGCCGTTAAGCGGGGTCCGTATTTCGTGGCTCATGGTTGCCAGGAAAGATGACTTGGCTTCGGTTGCCTTTTCAGCTAATTCACGTGCTGCAATAAGTTCTTTTTCGAAATGTTTACGTTCGGTGATATTTCGGGAGTGTACCGATGCGCCTATCACAAAGTTTTTTTCATTGGTTATAGGGTGGTATGATACATCAAAGTATTCATTTGTGCCATCAGGATAAGTAATGGTTTCTTCTCTGTTAAATTTAATTCCGTTCTGAACCAGTTGAAAATCTTTTTCCCATAACTGAACCTGTTCTGCGGAAAGCAGACTTCTGTAATCGGTTCCTTTACCAGGAGATTTTCCATTTCGTTTTATGCAGAATCCGTTGAACGCTTCGTTCATTACCGTTATCCGGTGATTGAAGTCAACCGAAAAAATGATATCATCGGTATTTTCTACCACAGCATTTACGTTTGAAACCGCGTATGATAAATCCGTTGCGGTTTTTCGAAGTGCGGAAATATCGTTGAATGCAAACAGGATTTTTGTGCCCGATGAGTCCTGAACTGTACCTGAATACAGGATGCAATATGTGGTTTCGCCGGTTTTGTTTATGAGCCGCATTTCAGATTCATTTGGCCCGGTAACAAGGATATCGAGATGCTTTTGTAATTGCTGAAGGTCGCCCGGATGGAAAAGGCGTCCGGCGCGTAAACCTGTGAGTTCTGATTGACGGTAACCGGTGAGCTTTTCCAAACCAGCATTGGCTTCAAGTATTTTTCCGCCTTCATCAACCAGCATTACCGGCAACGACTCCTGAAACTTTAATTCCCGGCTGATAGATTCTCCTGTCGCCGGTGTTTCAGTACGAACTTCTGCAGGTAATGAACCTGCTTTTCCTTCTTCGATAATGATCACGAATTCCTTTTCGGAGCCAACCAGGTCGTTTATCCTGCCAAAGGTAATGCGGTACCCTGTTTTATTTAACTCATGATTGTTTTGTATGGTTAATGTTTCCTGTTCACTGTTACCCGAAAGCTGAGAAAATAAAAATCCGGATAATTCGGTGCCAAATATTTCCGAGATGTTAAATCCCGCTCTGCCCGGATCGTTCAGGATGTTGAAGTGTGTAGTAGCCCGGCGGTTTGCCATGCTGATGTTACCTGAATCATCACAGATGATAATCCCGGTTGAAATCATATCGAGATAATTCCGGTACCTGAGAGCGCTTCCAAGAGCACTGTCAATTTCCTGCCTGTAGTTGCTGTCGTTAAGTACAAAAAACCTGCATTGTATGTATCGATGTTTTCCGGGTAAGCGGTAAGCCGACACCGTAGCCCTGAACAATTCTCCCTCTTTTTTTCTGCATAAGGTATTTACTTCGTAACTGTCGTTGGATAAAATTTTGCGGATGATATTGTCGGCTTCACCTGTGGTTGTTGCCGCTATCAGCGACCGCAGCGAAATCTGATCAAATTCGCTTTCATTGTTCAGTTCAAAGAGTTGAACAGCCCTGGCACTGGCATCGCGTACAACCAGTCCCGGCCCCTCAAACAATATCCAGGCATCGGGATTACCATGTATCAACCCTAAATGAACCGATTCCTCGTCATCGGCCTGCTGCCGGTTTCGTATCCGGTAAAGCTGAAAGACTATACCTGCTATCATGGCAAGTAACAGGAAAAGAAAGAACTGAACCGGTTCAATGTCGGCCTGTGGAGTGGCAACAACAAACGAGTATTCAACCGAAGTCAGTACCAGCACATTGTACAGCACCAAATTTAAAACCCGGTATAAATGAAAATTTGATAACAATACCAGCGCTACAACGGCCAGTTCATACTTGCCGGGGAAATTATTAACCGAAATAAATCCAACAAGGTGAATCGTGATAAGAAAGAACATGATGGCAACTACATCACGAATATGGGTTCTCAAAAACGGGATGAAAAAAGTTAATCCGGCTATAGTTAGTGGAAGGATGGCAACAAACGGCAGCGGAATTATAAACCGGGTAGCTGCTGATTCCGGATTAAACTGATATAATGAAACAATCACATATGCGAGGGCAATCAGGGTGAAAAGTAGCCTGTAGTAAATGAGTTCCTGGTTGGCTGATGTGGAAATTCGGGGCATTTTAGGCCTGATTTGATATATGGTGCCACAATGACGGAATTTCAGTTTATTAAACGAATCTCGGGTTTCACCATATATGGCTGTTATTCAAGCATATATAATGACTGAAACACAAATTCGATTCCACTGAAAATCAGGTACATGACTCCGGTTAACTTAATCGGAAAACACCCTTAAAGGTTGCGTTTTAATTCAACTTATCCAGTTGAACCTTCAGGAACCCTGCCAGTTCCCGGATATAGGCCTGTGAAAAGTCAAACCGGATACCTCCTGCATGGTATATTTCGGAAATTCCGGCAGTATAACCTAATTTGAGCGCTTCAAAATAACTAATGAGTGCCTTTTCGGGATCATTGAGATAGTTGCGCCAAACGGCAATAGCTCCGAGCTGCGCCATGGCATATTCGATATAATAAAAGGGTACCTGGT